>CAYMQL010000641.1:0-1943 GCA_964392255.1 uncultured Planctomycetaceae bacterium
GGTCGACGCGCCCGAGGCGTTCGAGGCGTTTCTTACAAAATTGCGCGAACAAAAGTCGTTTTCAGTCGACACCGAGACGACCAGCGTCATGCCCCGTTGGGCAAAACTGGTCGGCATGTCGTTCGCTTGGAACGAGCGCGAGGGCTGGTATCTGCCGCTCAGCGGACCGGGCGGCGAGCCGCGTCTCGACGCCGGGCCGACGCTGGCCGCTCTGAAGCCCATTCTCGAAGACCCGGCGGTCGAGAAGATCGGCCAGAACCTGAAGTACGACATGATCGTGCTGCGCGGCGCGGGCATCGAGTTGGTCGGCGTCGGGTTCGACACGATGGTGGCCAGCTATCTGCTCGAAGCGGGCCGGCGAAACCACAACCTCGACGATCTGGCCCAGCATTATCTGCACCACGAGACGATCAAGATTTCGGAACTGATCGGCACCGGCAAGAATCAGCGTCGGATGGACGAAGTGCCGATTGGCCGCGTGTCCGACTACGCCGCCGAAGACGCCTGGCTGCCGGTGCGGCTGCGGCCAATCCTGGCCCAAGAGTTGGAGGCCGCCGACCTGACCGGTTTGCTTGCATCGCTCGAGATTCCGCTGGTCGACGTGTTGGTCGAGCTGGAATACAACGGGATCAAAGTAGACGTGACGCGGCTTGCGGAATTGAGCCGCCGCTACGGAGAGCGTCTCGAATCGCTGGAGCTTGAGATTCATCAACTGGCGGGCCGCCCGCTGAACATTGCCTCGCCAAAGCAGCTTCAGGAGCTTTTGTTTACCGAGTTGAAGCTGCCGGTCGTGAAGCGGACGGCGAAAACCGGCCCCAGCACCGACGCCGAGGTGTTGGAAGAGCTTGCGGGGCTGCATCCGCTGCCGGCGAAGATTCTGGAGTATCGCCAGTATGCCAAGCTGAAAAGCACCTACGTCGACGCGCTGCCCGAGATGGTCTGTCCCGAGACGGGCCGGGTGCATGCCTCGTTTCATCAAGCGGTCGCGGCGACCGGCCGGCTCAGCAGCAGCGATCCGAACCTGCAAAACATCCCGATCCGAACGCCCGAAGGGCGCGAGATTCGCTCGGCGTTCGTGCCGGGCGAAGAAGGCTGGGTGTTGTTGGCGGCCGATTATTCGCAGATCGAGCTGCGGGTGCTGGCCCATTATTGCGGCGACGCCCAGCTTTGCGAGGCCTTTGCGCGGGACGAAGACATTCACGCCCGGGTGGCCAGCCAGGTGAACGGCGTTCCGTTGGACCAGGTGACGCCGGAAATGCGGCGTGCGGCGAAGGCGGTCAATTTTGGCGTGATTTACGGGCAAAGTCCCTTTGGATTGGCCAAAGGGCTTGGCATTGATCAGGAGGCGGCGGCGAAATTCATTGACAGCTATTTCGAGGGGTATCCCGGGATCGAACGATTTCTCGGCCGGGTACTGGCGGAGTGTCGCGAGCTAGGTTATGCTAAAACAATCTTGGGTCGTCGGCGCGCCATTAGCGGCGTGCGTCCGAATGCCGGCCGGAACCGGAACCTGGCCGAGCGGACGGCGGTAAACACGGTGATCCAAGGTTCGGCGGCGGATCTGATCAAGATGGCAATGGTCGCGATCCACCGTCGGCTTCGCAGGGAGCGCCACCCGGCAAGGATGCTGCTGCAAATCCACGACGAACTGGTCTTCGAAGTCCCCTCCCAACACGTCCAATCCTTGGCTGCGCTGGTCAGGGAGGAAATGGTCGGCGTTTACCGCCTGAACGTGCCGTTGAAGGTGGATATCAAGGCTGGTCCGAACTGGGCCGCGGCGGAGGAAGTGGCTAGTGGTTAGTGGCTAGTGGTTAGTGGCTAGTGGTTAGTGCTTTGTCACAGTTAAGATTTAGGGTGCCACTGGCTATGCCAGTGCCCGGTTTCCAGCGAACGGCCAAGCAAAGCACTGGCATAGCCAGTGGCACCCAATGCCGTTTCCAATT
>CAYMQL010000642.1:0-1942 GCA_964392255.1 uncultured Planctomycetaceae bacterium
GAGATGGATCATCGAACGGCGGTAAGGCTTCTGCTGGTAGCTCACCTTGACCATGTAGACCTTGCAGTGCATGTCGAAGAACGCACAGGAGAACGCCAGCGCCGATCCCCATTGTCCGGCGCCCGTTTCCGTCGACAGGTGGGTGATGCCTTCGACCTTGTTGTAATAGGCCTGGGGTACGGCGGTGTTGGGCTTATGGCTTCCCGGCGGGCTATGGCTTTCGTCCTTGAAGTAGATGCGAGCGGGCGTCTTCAGCGCCTTTTCCAAATTGGTGGCCCGGGTCAAGGGGCTGGGCCGCCAAACGGCATAGACCTTTCGCACCGGCTCGGGAATTTCGATCCATCGCTCTCGGCTGACTTCCTGTGCGATCAGTTCTTTGGCGAAGATCGGCTCTAAGTCGGCCGGGCCAAGCGGCTGCTGCGTGCCGGGATGCAAAGGCGGCGGCACCGGCTTCGGCAGGTCGGCCTGAAGGTTGTACCACGCGGTTGGAATGTCTTTTTCGCCCAGAACGACGCGCTTGCAGTCCATGGAATGGTCCTCGCTTTGGATATCGTTTTACTGCTCGACGAGAAACTCTTATTTTAATTGCCGGAAAACCGCTTGTCGAGTGACGGAACAAACCCTTCTTAGGGGCGGGTTTTCAACAGCCAACCGCGGCCCACCAAACCCAGAAACACCGCCAAAAGCAAGAAAGTAACTGCTGCCGTGGCAGTCTGATGGGGAACGCGCTCGCCGACCGAGGCCAGTGTGTTCGTGAGTCGGTCGTTGAACACAAAGAACGCGATGATCACGCCCGCGATCGTGCCGCCGGCGATATAGCCCGTCGAAAGCAGCACGCCCGGACTCGTTTCCGATTCCATCTGCGAAGCAGAAGGATCCGCCGACCTGCGACCGGCGCGTTCCACAAGATAGCGCACCAAGCCGCCCAGGAAAATCGGCGTCGTGGACGACAACGGCAGATAGACGCCCACGGCAAACGGCAACGACGAGACGCCGCACAGTTCCATGACGAGCGCCAAAATCACTCCCAACAGCACCAAGGTCCAAGGGAGTTTCTGGTTGAGAATGCCGTTGGTGATCAGGGCGAACAGCTCGGCTTGCGGCGGGCTAAGTTTTTTGACTTCCGTGCCATCGTCGCGGCGGGTCAGCCGGCCGCCAATGCCCGGATCGACCAGCCAGCAAACTTGCCCTTGGTCGTCGACGAGGTATTTTCCCGGCGGCACGCCCTCGGCGTTGCCCTCGGTGGGATGCCAGACGTAGTACAGCGTCTCGTCCTTGGGCGCCGTCTCGCGCCGAGCGGTCGCTTTGAGCGAGTTCATGTCCAGCGGCCGCTTGGGCTGGGGAAGATTCTTTTGCGAATAGTCGGTGCCGGCCGCATTGAGCATCAACAGGATCGCGCCGATCGCCAAGGCCGACGAAAGCGCGCCGACCAGAATGCTCCACTGCTGCCAGCGGGGCGTTGCGCCTACCAAAAAGCCTGTTTTCAGGTCCTGCGAGGTCGTGCCCCCGTTCGACGACGCAATGCAAACCACCGCCGCAATTGAAAGCGCCACCAGTTGATACCGCGGGGCCGTGAGCCCCAGCGTAAGAAAGACCAGGCACGTCAGCAGCAGCGTGGCCACGGTCATGCCGGAAATAGGATTGCTTGACGAGCCGATTTCGCCCGTCAATCGCGAAGATACCGTGACAAACAAGAAGCCGAACAGCACGATGAGCAGGGCCGCGGCCAGAGCCACCGCCGGGTTGAACCAGTTTTGCAGCGCGGCCAGCGTCCAGCCGCCGCCCGACTGCGGATCGAACGCCAAAAAGGCCCAGATTCCCAGCAACAGCAACAAGGAGCCAAACAATACAAAACGCATCGACAGGTCCCGGTCGGTGCGGCGGACAGGAAAAGGGGACAGTCCCCATTTGCCGGAACGGCCCGGAGGGTGCTTCGCACAAA
>CAYMQL010000643.1:0-1937 GCA_964392255.1 uncultured Planctomycetaceae bacterium
AAAATTGCAGGGTGTTTTTTTCCTACGGAGGCCCATCGACGTGTCGGCCATCAAACGGATCCTTGTTACCGGCGGAGCCGGTTTTCTGGGCTCGCATCTTTGCGAGCGGCTGATCGATCTCGACCACGACGTCATCTGCCTGGACAACTTTTTCACCAGCCAGAAATCGAACGTCGCCCACCTGTTGGACCGGCCTAATTTCGAGCTGATCCGGCACGACGTAACGCTGCCCGTCTTTCTGGAAGTCGACGAGATTTACAACCTCGCCTGTCCGGCCTCGCCGGTGCACTATCAATACAATCCCATCAAGACGATGAAGACCTCGGTGATGGGAGCGATCAACGTACTGGGCATGGCCAAACGGTGTCATGCGAAGGTGTTGCAGGCCTCGACCAGCGAAGTCTACGGCGACCCCGACGTGCATCCGCAGCCCGAAAGCTATCGAGGCGTGGTCAATCCGATCGGTCCCCGCGCCTGCTACGACGAAGGCAAGCGTGCGGCCGAAACCCTGTTTATGGACTACCACCGCCGCAATCGGGTGAATGTCCGGATCGTGCGAATTTTCAATACGTACGGACCGCGCATGCACCCGTTCGATGGCCGCGTGGTGTCGAACTTTATCCGTCAGGCATTAACCGGCCAAGACATCACGATATTTGGCGACGGCTCGCAAACCCGGTCGTTCTGCTATCGCGACGAGCTGATCGAAGGCATGATCCGCATGATGGACGGGCCCGACGATTTCGTCGGTCCGGTGAATCTCGGCAATCCCGAGGAATTCACGATTTTGGAACTGGCCAAGCTGGTTCTGGAGTTGACCGGGGCCTCGTCAAAGCTGATCTTCGAGTCGTTGCCGGTCGACGATCCAACGCAGCGTCAGCCGGACATCGCGATGGCCCGCAAGCATCTGCAATGGAGCCCGTCGGTCCCGCTGCGCGAGGGCCTTGCGAAGACCATCGAATGGTTCCGGGGGATCGACCTCGACCAATACCGCCCACCGACGCCGAGTTACTGAGAGAGCGTCGCAAAGACGGTTTAAACGCGCGGCGAACAAGTTCGCCGTCTGTTGCGTCCCAGACAAGAATTGTCGCATCAAGATAGCCGGGGGCTAACAGCCCCCGGAACGAAACCGCCATTCCACGCATATTCCGGGGACTGTTAGCCCCCAGCCATCGAATCGGCGTTTTTCCGCCAAAGCGAAAGGGGCAGCAGTCGATTCTGCTGCCCCTTGAACGGGACGACAACTGGTGTGCTGTTTTCTATTGGCTAATGATTTGCCAATTAGCCACCAGAATCACGAGGACGCCGAGGATCCAAGGCGGCATTTTGGCTTCCTCGGCCGCGTAGAACAGCCTTTGACACTCAGGACAGAAATTGGGACCATCCAGGTTCTTGGCTTGAACCACGCGTTGGCCGCAATGTGGGCAAAGTACACGCATGGGTCACCCTTTTCCCCCTTCCGCCGCGTCGCGCGCCGGTTCATCCAGCGTCGACGGCGCAAAACTTCTCTATTGATAGCATACCTTAATCTCTTCCACGAAGACGGGGCATACAGCAGGAATAATTTTCGCAGAAATCGCAATTTGACAATCGAAGAATCTGACATAAGTTGAATGTAGAGGCCCGACGCGTAAGCGTCAGCCTGAGTGGGGTTCGCCGCGAGGCGGCCCCGGCGTGGAGGTTTCTCCGCCGAATCGCGTTGCGACGACCTTGTCCGACCGGCGGGACCTCAACGTCACACAGGCCTGCAGCCTCTTCATCCTCGACAAAGGCAAACCGGTCGCAAGGCCGGGGCGCAAAGCCAAGGGCCGGCGGGTCGTCTCTGCCGGAAGCCTGGTTGCCGAAAGGGTGATGACAAATCGCTCTAGTACGCGGCGAGGGAGAGGTTTTCTCTTACTAAACTTGGGATCCCGAAGGTGAAAAGCAGGCCGGCGTCG
>CAYMQL010000644.1:0-1936 GCA_964392255.1 uncultured Planctomycetaceae bacterium
GACGTTCAAACCCTCCACGAGCGGACCTTTATCAAGCCCTGGTTCATCCAACAGATGAAAGAGCTGGTCGAGTTGGAGGAGCAGATTCTCAAGCACAAGGGCGGCACGCTGCCCGACGATCTGCTCGCGCAGGCCAAGCGAGACGGCTTCGCCGACCGCTACCTGGCCCGGCTGCTGGACCTGCCCGAACGCGAAATCCGCGAGCGCCGCAAATCGCTGGGCGTCGTTCAGGGCTGGCACGCGGTGCCGGTCAGCGGCGTCGAGAACGCCGCCTATTATTATTCGACCTACAACGCCCCCGACGCGACCAGCGTTTCGTCGGGCAAGAAGGTGATGGTGCTCGGCGGCGGGCCGAACCGCATTGGACAGGGAATCGAGTTCGACTATTGCTGCGTCCACGCGGCCTTCGCCCTGCGCGACGAGGGCGTCGAGTCGATCATGGTCAACTGCAACCCCGAGACCGTTTCGACCGACTACGACACCTCGAACAAGCTCTATTTCGAGCCGCTGACGGTCGAGGACGTGCTGAGCATTTATGAAAAAGAGAAGCCGCTGGGCGTGATCGTGCAGTTCGGCGGCCAGACGCCTTTGAATTTGGCCGCGGATTTGGCGGCCGCGGGCGTAAAAATTCTCGGCACCGCGCCCGACATGATCGATCTGGCCGAAGACCGCGACCGCTTTCGCCAGGCGATGCGGCGGTTGGCCATTCCGCAGCCGGAGTCCGGCATGGCCAGCACGATGGACGAAGCGCTGGCCGTGGCCGCCGAGATCGGCTATCCGCTGATGGTGCGGCCGTCATTCGTACTCGGCGGGCGCGCGATGGAAGTGATCCACGACGAAGAGATGCTGCGCGAATACGTGGCCGCCGCGGTCGACGTTTCACCGGAGCGGCCGATCTTGATCGACCGCTTCCTGGAAAATGCCATCGAGGTCGAGGCCGACTGTCTGGCCGACGGTCAAGACGCCTTCGTGCCCGCCGTGATGGAGCACATCGAACTGGCCGGCATCCATTCGGGCGATTCGGCCTGCGTCATTCCGCCGATCAGCATTCCGCCGAAGCACATCGACACGATCTATCAATACAATCGCAAAATTGCCGCCGAACTGAACGTCATGGGGCTGATGAACATTCAGTATGCGATCCAGAAGGATACGGTGTACATTCTCGAAGCCAATCCGCGGGCAAGCCGCACCGTGCCGCTGGTCTCGAAGGTCTGCAACATCCCCATGGCGCGCATCGCGACGCAAATTATGCTCGGCAAGGGGCTCGCGGACCTCGGCCTCGGCAAAAAGACCTTCCCGCATTTCGGCGTCAAAGAGGCCGTGTTTCCGTTCAATATGTACCACGAGGTCGATCCGCTGCTGGGGCCGGAGATGCGTTCGACCGGCGAGGTGCTGGGCATGGCCGAGTCGTTCGGCTTGGCCTTTTACAAGGCCCAGGACGCCGCCGGCCAGCGACTGCCGCTGGAAGGAACGGTGCTGATTACCGTGGCCGATCGCGACAAGCCGGCCGTGGTCGAGGTCGCACGCCGGTTTGCTGAACTGGGCTTCCGCATCAAGACCACGCAGGGCACGCGCGCGATTCTCGAATCGCACGGCATTCCTTCCGAGCCGATCCTCAAAATGCGCGAGGGGCGGCCGAACATCACGGATGCCATCATGGACGGCGAGATTCAACTGATCGTCAACACGCCGCGCGGCAAGGTCGGCAAGGCCGACGACGCCTACATCCGGCAAACGGCCATCCGGCGCAAGGTTCCGTACATCACCACGTTGGCCGCCGCGGTAGCCGCCGCCAAAGGCATCGCCGCCTACAGTCAGGGGCACGGCCAGGTGAAGAGCCTTCAGGACTATCACGCGGATATCAGGTAGGGGCGAGGGGCTAGTGCTTTGTCAACCTTTGATTTTAGGATTGGGTGCCACTGGCTATGCCAGT
>CAYMQL010000645.1:0-1935 GCA_964392255.1 uncultured Planctomycetaceae bacterium
ATCGAGGACCAGCATCAAACGCCGCAAGAGGCCGAGCAGAAAGCAAAGGCGGCGCAAACCAGCGCGCGGTCGCACGAAGACCACCAGGCGGCGCTACGGTCCGCCCGGCAGCAATTCGACAAAGACCTGCGCGAGTGGCGCGCGGCGCGGCCGGAATACGCCGCGCTCATAAAAGCCATCAAGCGGGAATCGTCGCCAGCCGAGATTGAACTGCTGGCCGTCGCCGCCGGGGCGGACGGCAATGAAGTCGTCGGACTGATCGAAGGCCGTCGGCGCGCCTTGCGGGCGGTGGAACCCGCGAGAGAGTTTCCAGCGGCCAAAAAGCTGTTTGACGAACTCGACCGGAAGTTTCGCGAAGTCGATGCGCGTTACCCACTCGCCAAAAATCAGTTTGAGTCTGATGCGATTCTGGATGAGGCGGCTACGCTTTCGGCCAAACGGCAGCAGACGCAGCTACAGCTCATCGCCGCGCAGATAGCCCACGAAAACGTCGTCGCGGCAAGAGCCGTCGGCCTGATTTAACAACCAGACGCGCGGCTTGAGCCAGCCGCGCGATGCCCGGGCGTGCGGCCGCGTTTTGGACCCATTCGCGGCCGCCCCCGGGCGGATTTTCCCAAACCGAGAACGAACGAAAGGAAACAAACATGATTCAAGCAACATTCCGATTCGCGGGGCATCCGGCCGAAGAGCGAAGCATCGGGGCAGTCCCCCCAGTGGGCGATTTAATCGACGGCCCGGCCGAAGATGCAATTCTCTGGCGTGTGAGTGCCGTTTCCTACGACGCCGCCGCCGGTACGGCCTTCATCGTTTGCGAGGCCGTGGCCGCACCAGAGATTCGCGGCGACGAGATTTTCGGCGGGATGATACGCGGCGTTCCATCTGACCGCCAGGACTTTATCCAGGGCAAGCAGAATGATTGACTGGGCAGCAGACCTACCGACGCTGGACCTGGACGGCCTCCGGCCAGTGTTCGATGAATTGGCAGGACTCGAAAAGGACGTTGCACGTGATTTCGGCCCTACCCGCCGACACGTCACCAGAACGGCGAAGGTGATCATGCGCGATGCACGCCGACTCACAAACGCGCTCGAGGACATCCGCGAGCTTCCGGAGCCGGGAACGGCGCTTCACTTGCTGGCGGCCAAGAGATTCGCGCTGTTCAACATCATCGAAGCCGTATTGGCCATGCGAGCGCCGGCGAAGATTCGATACTTGGCGATTTGCACCCTGGGGTTCTCGACGGCAAACGTCGAAGCACTCGCGGCAATGCTGGACACCGGCCAGGTGCAGCGATTGGATTTCGTTTTTTCGGTTTACTTCCGGTCGCTCGAAAAAGAGAATTGCGAACGATTGACGGTTGAACTAGGACGGCGTGGTGCCCGGATAGTTGCCCTCTTGCAACACAGCAAGATTTTGGTGATCGAGACGACGGACGGCCAGAGCTACGTTTGCGAATCGTCGGCGAATCTCAGAAGCTGCGCCAGCCTTGAACAAACGACCATCTTTGCCGATCCAAGTCTAGCCGCTTTCCATAAGGCGTGGATTGATTCCCTCTTTCAGAAGGCGAAGAAATGAACGCACCCGAACACCTCGACGCCCAGGCCCGCGCCAAGTGGGCGGAAGTCTATCCGCTCTTGGAGGCCCGCGGCGATGTGGACCAGGGCACGCTGGACGCATTGGCCGCCTACTGTGTCGCATGGTCGCAATGGACGGCTGCGCAGGCAAAGGTGGACGAGTTGGGTCCGGTCGTCAAGAGCGCCGCCGGCTTTGCCGTCGTCTCGCCCTACGTCACCGTGGCGGCACAAGCCGAGCGACGGATGCGGCAATGGGCAGCAGAGCTTCGCTTGACGCCGAAGGCCCGTGGGCGGAAGGCCGCCGAGCAGTCGGAAAGCGCCGTTGCCCGGATTATGCGGCAGATGGACGACGCCCCCGGCC
>CAYMQL010000646.1:0-1934 GCA_964392255.1 uncultured Planctomycetaceae bacterium
GAGTTGGAGCGAGTCGCCAATCATATCGGCGATCTTGGCGCGTTGGCGGGCGACGTCGGCTTTCTGCCGACCATGTCCTATTGCGGACGCATTCGCGGCGACGTGCTCAATCTGACCGCCCTGTTGTGCGGCAATCGGTTTGGCCGGGGCATGATCCGGCCCGGCGGCGTCGCCTTCGACCTCGACGCTCGGCTGGTCGAGCAACTCCAGCAGCGTTTGACCGCGATTGGCAAAGACGTTCACAGCGCCGTCGAGTTGCTGTGGAACGCCCCGTCGGTGATGGCCCGCTTCGACGGCGTCGGCGCGATTTCTGCGGAACTTTGCGAAGAGTTGGGATTGGTGGGCGTGGCCGCCCGGGCGTGCGGCGCAGACCGCGACGTCCGGCGCGATTTCCCCTACGGCATCTACCGCTTTGCCCACATTCCGGTTTCCACTTGGCACAGCGGCGACGTTTTTGCCAGGGCATACGTTCGCTGGCTCGAAGTGCAGCGGTCGCTGGCGTTCCTCGGCGAGCAGCTCGACGCACTGCCGGAAGGCGAAATTCTCGCGCCGGCCGGCGGAAAAGCGGACAGTCCCCAGGCACAAAAAGGGGCATTCCCCTTTTCCTCGCCGTTGGCGGCCGACCGCGCGGTCGTTGCGCTGGTCGAGGGCTGGCGCGGCGAAATCTGCCACGTCGCCATCACCGGCCGCGACGGCCGACTGGCTGCCTACAAAGTGGTCGATCCCTCGTTTCACAACTGGTTCGGCTTGGCGACGGTGTTGCGAGGAGAGCAGATTTCCGACTTCCCGCTATGCAACAAGAGTTTTAATCTTTCGTATTGCGGCCACGATCTATGACGCTACACAGGAACTGTCAGGAAAATCATGTCGCAATAGCCGGGGGCTAACAGCCCCCGGAAGGTGTGTGGATTAGCGATTTCGCACCGGGGGCTGTTAGCCCCCGGCTATTCTCATACGACATTGATTTCCTGAGACGCAATAACAACCTCCGAAGGTTTTGAGGATTCATCATGTTCGACGTACTGATGGCCCGATGGAAGCAGGGATATCGCACCATGCGGTATCCCGACGGGCCGCCGCCGGAAATGCCCGAGCGATTCGCCGGCCGGCCCGTCCTCGACCCGAATAAGTGCGTGGAAGACTGCCGGCGGTGTGCCGCCGTTTGTCCCACCGGCGCGATCGGCTTCGGCCCGGACGGGCGAGTCGTGCAGCTCGATACAGGGCGGTGCCTGTTTTGCCGCCAATGCGAGGCCGTTTGCTCGACCGGCGCCGTTCGGTTCTCACGCGATTTTCAGTTGGCCGCCTCGCGCCGCGACGATCTCGTTGTACGCGGCGCGGTAGAGCGGGCCGCGGTCGCCCTCGACGACGCCTCACGCCGCCTGTTCGGCCGCTCGCTCAGGCTTCGCCAGGTCAGTGCCGGCGGGTGCAATGCCTGCGAGGCCGACACGAACGTGTTGCAAACCTTGGCCTGGGACCTGAGCCGCTTCGGCATTAAGTTCGTCGCCTCGCCGCGCCACGCCGACGGTCTGCTGATCACCGGGCCCGTGACCCAGAACATGCGGCTTGCGGTCCGGAAGACTTACGAGGCCGTACCGTGGCCGAAATTAGTCATCGCCGTCGGGGCGTGCGCCATTTCCGGCGGGCCGTATCTCGATCATCCCGAGGTTTGCAACGGCGCTGCCAACCTGTTGCCCATCGACCTGTTCGTGCCGGGCTGCCCGCCGCATCCGATGACCATCCTGCACGGGCTTCTCGACTTGCTTCAGAGAACGCCGAAACCGACGGCTTAAACGGCATTATTCCTTGCAAAAGCGGTCGACGCCGGCGGTGAGAAAAAGCAATCGTCGAATTGTCTACTGCGCAAAGTTCTTCCACAGAGCCAGTTCGGGTCTTGCATGGCGTAGAGCCGCTCTTCGAGCGTGCCGTCGTTGTTG
>CAYMQL010000647.1:0-1919 GCA_964392255.1 uncultured Planctomycetaceae bacterium
GAAGAAACGTGCCGTCCATAAACGGCAATGATGTTTACAGCAGTGGTGCAAGCACACACCCTACGGATTTGGAGCTTTCCGCAACTGATACTAAATATGCTCGATATGCAGTCCGCGGCGGCGGCGCTCGGTCATCCGTGCGCTGTCAAACAAAGCCGCGACCTGCTCGACGCGGTCGATGCCGCGGAGCGTGAAATCGGGATGGCTGCGGTCGCTCGAGGCGATGCGGATCATGCCGACGCCGATCAATCGCTCGACAATCCCCTGTTCAAAGGAGATGTCGTCCATGTCGAGCACCTCGATCCGGTCGTTGACCCGCCGCAAGATGCCCGACTCGTGAAGAAACCGTTGCGTCGTCAAAACGTAGCGAACGCTCAGGCGTCGGTAAAGCAGCAGCCCCAAGCAGTAGAGCCACGGCGCGAGCATCGCAGCCAGAAGAATGAGCCAGTAGACGGCGCCTCGCACCCATAGCGCGCCGGCAATCAGCAGAGCGACGTCGAACAAGCCGCAAAGAGCCCAAGCTTCGAGCATGGCCTTTGGGGCGTAGCCCCCGCGCCAAACTTCTTCCTCGGGCGGTTGCTGGGCGGTTTGTCCGGCGGCAACGGCCTGGCGAAAGGCCTCGCCGGGCCCCGCGTCCTCGTCGACCAGCCTGTGGCCGCACTTGTGACAGAAAACGCCCGCTTCGACCGCTTCGACCCCGCATGCCGGACAATGCATGGCAAGCCCCCCTTGGATTGGGTGTTGCTGAAAGAGTGGACGCATTATAAAGGCGGAAGGCGGAGGGGGGAAGGCGGAAGAAAATGATGAATGATGAATGCTGAATGCGGAATGCGGAATGATAAAGGCCTAGCGGTGCCAGCGGCCCATCCTTCATCCTTCATCCTTCATCCCTCCGCCTTCCACCTTCCGCCCTCATTGTGTACAGTAAATTAACTTGCCAGCGATTGGTGCCACGATGAAATGCCCGTACTGCCTTGCCGATAACGACCGCGTGCTCGACTCGCGGGCCAGCCAGGATGGATTGGCCATCCGGCGACGACGCGAATGCCTTGCCTGTAAACGGCGGTACACAACCTACGAACGCATCGAAGCCACGACGGTCAAAATCATCAAGAAGGACGGGCTGCGCGAGCCGTTCGACCACGCCAAAATCAAGCAGGGCCTCGAAAAGGCCTGCTGGAAACGCCCGATCAGCGACGCGCAAATCGAGGCGATTATCGCCGCAGTCGAGAACGAGTTGGAAGCCATTTTCGAATCGGAAGTCGAAAGCCGCCATGTGGGCGAGCTGGTGATGCAGCACTTGCGCGATCTCGACGAAGTCGCCTACGTCCGATTCGCTAGCGTCTATCGGCAGTTCAAGGACGTGCAGGACTTTGTCGAAGAGCTGCGTCCCATGCTGGCCGACGCCAAAAAGAAATGACAACGGCCAATCACGAAACGCGAACGACAAGCGTCACGGGCCGACGTCTTTATTTCGTCATTCGTCATTCGTGCTTCGCCATTCCCAACCGTCCCGCATGTTTCACGCTGTGTTTTTCGCCGGCTCTGTTGGGCTGGGCATTCGCGGCCTCGGCGGCGATGTTCGTCGTCAGCCTGCTGGCCGTGCCGTGGCTGGCGGTTCGCATTCCGGCCGACTATTTTGTCCGCCGCCGGCATTTCGTCGATCGGTGGCTGCCTCGTCATCCGCTGCTGCGCGCCGCCGCACTGCTGCTAAAGAACCTGTGCGGCGTTCTGCTCGTGCTGGCCGGCGTTGCGATGCTTTTTGTGCCGGGCCAGGGAGTCCTGACGATTCTGGCGGGACTGATATGCCTTGATTTTCCCGGAAAATTCGCGGTCGAACTCTGGCTTGTGCGTCGTCGCCCGGTGATCCAGGCGATCAACTGGATGCGGGCGAAAGCCCACCGCCCGCCCCTGCAACT
>CAYMQL010000648.1:0-1917 GCA_964392255.1 uncultured Planctomycetaceae bacterium
GGATGCCCCGGCCACCCGAGCGTCACAGGCTCGATCTTGGGCGGCGCCTTGCTCATGGGCTTGGGGCTGACCGCCGGCATGTACGACATCCCGTTGCAGGCGTTTGTTCAAGACCGCAGCCCGCCCGAATCGCGCGGCTCGATCATGGCGGCGTACAATTTTCTGGCGTTTGCCGGCATGTTGGCGGCCTCGGGCTTATATTGGCTATTGTCCAGCCCGCTGGGCCTCTCCTCACAGGCGATATTCGTCGTCGGCGGCGTACTCACCGTGCCGGTGACAATCTCGATCGTCCGCACGATGCCCTTTCACAGCGCGCGGATGCTGGTGCGGATGTTGATCGCCTCGATGTATCGCGTGCGGGTCGAAGGCGTCGAGAACGTCCCGCAAAGCGGGGCGCTGGTCGTCTCGAACCACGTCAGTTGGGTCGACGGCGTCCTACTGGGACTCGCCTGTCCCAGGCATCCGCGGATGGTCGCCTTCGCCGAGTATTTCGACAACCCGTGGCTCGGCTGGTTTGGCCGGTTGGGCCGCATCATTCCGATCGGTAAAAGCCGAAAATCGATGGTCGATTCGATCCGCGCCGCCCGCGAGGCCCTGCAAGATGGCGAAATTGTGTGCATTTTTCCGGAGGGAGGCATCACCCGCACTGGCGAATTGCAGGAGTTCCGCCCGGGGTTCTTGTCGATACTGAAAGATACCGATGCCCCGGTGGTGCCGGTCTATTTGGGCGGCCTTTGGGGCAGCATTTTCAGCTACGAGGGCGGTAAGTTCTTCTGGAAATGGCCGAAACACTGGCGATATCCCGTGTCGATCCGCTTCGGCCGGCCGATCGAACGGCCCGAAAGCGTCGAGCAAGTCCGCCGCGCGGTCGAAGAGCTGCAAGCAGCAACCCTGTGCCATGACTAGCCAATCGCCCAATAATCTGACCTTGCCCCGGCAGTTCCTGCGCATGTGCCGGCGTCGAATGCGCAAGCCCAAGGCGGCCGATTCGACCGGCGTCGAGCTTTCCGGCGCCGGCTTGCTTACGCGAACGCTCATCCTCCGCCGGCTGTTGCGCCGCAACGTGCTGGCCGCAGACGAGCAATACGTGGGCGTCCTGCTGCCGCCGACCGTCGGCGGCGTCGTGGTCAACGCCGCGCTGGCCGTCGACCGCCGCGTGGCCGTCAATCTGAACTACACCGCCTCGTCGGCGATCCTGAACGACTGCATCGCGCAGTGCGGCATCCGCCATGTGCTGACCAGCCGCCGCGTTATGTTGCGGTTCAATCTGAAACTCGACGCCGAATTGATTTACCTCGAGGATTTTCTAAGCCAAGTCACGCTGGCCGACAAGCTTGCCGCCGCGGCCGCCGCATGGCTCGCGCCGATTGCGTGGCTCGAACGCCATTTGGGCCTGACCAAAATCGACGACGACGACCTGTTGACCGTCATTTTCACTTCCGGCTCAACCGGCCGTCCGAAGGGCGTCATGCTCACCCAACGCAACGTCGGCTCGAACGTCGCGGCCGTCAACGAATTGATCCGTCTGACCGGCGACGACGTGCTGCTGGGCATCCTGCCGCTGTTCCACTCGTTTGGCTACACCACGACGCTGTGGACTGTGCTGACGCTTCCGCCGAAAGGCGTCTATCACTATAGCCCGTTGGAAGCCCGCGAGGTCGGCAAACTCGCCCGTCAACATGGGGCGACCATTCTGCTGACCACGCCCACGTTCGTCCGCTCCTACGTGCGGCGGTGCGAGCCCGAAGATTTCGCAACGCTGGACGTCGTCTTCACCGGCGCGGAGAAGTTGAGCCCTGAAGCGGCCGACGCCTTCCAACGACGTTTCGGCGTCCGTCCGGTCGAAGGCTACGGCGCCACCGAGCTGTCGCCGGTCGTTTCGGGCAACATTCCGCCCAGCCGCGCCCGGAGCACGCA
>CAYMQL010000649.1:0-1909 GCA_964392255.1 uncultured Planctomycetaceae bacterium
GGTCTATTATTGAGAAGTCGTTCGGGCTTCGACCGGATTGCGTCGAGCATCCTTCATCCAACCGCCGTCATCCATCCTCCCGTGTCCAGCCCCGCCGTACAGCCGCTGTTGGCCCTGCTTACGTCGCACGTGGGCGGAAACCCCACGCAATACATGTTCGAGCGCGCGTTCGCGCACCACCAATTGGATTGGCGCTATCTGACGTTCGAGGTCGGTGCGCCGGAGCTGGGCGACGCCGTTCGGGGGCTGCGGGCGCTGGGTTTCCGCGGCGGGCATTGCGACGACCCGCATACGCAAACGGTCGTCGAATGGTTGGATCGTCTGGGCGAAACGGCCTCGCTGGTCGGAAC
Source organism: uncultured Planctomycetaceae bacterium (assembly GCA_964392255.1). Taxonomy (GTDB): domain Bacteria; phylum Planctomycetota; class Planctomycetia; order Pirellulales; family Thermoguttaceae; genus CAYMQL01. Next base: position 351 of record CAYMQL010000649.1, read on the forward strand.
GGTGAATGCGATTTTTCGCGACGGAAACCAACTGGTTGGCGAAAATCTCGAAGGCAAGGGCATCGTACAGGCCGTGTGCCGCAAAATGGCCCCGGCGGGCAAGCGGGTCGTTCTGTTGGGCGCCGGTCGAACGGGACGCGCCGCGGCCGTCGAATTTTGCGCCGCCGGCGCGGCGGAGTTGCTCTTAGCCGACCGAACCGAAGACCGCGCCCGGCAGTTGGCGGAACTGCTGGCCGACAAGTTCAAGACGGCCGTGTCGGTTGTGCCCTGGCAGGGCGATTTCTCGGCGCCGACAGAGACCGAAATTCTCGTCAACGCCGCCGAACTCGGCGCTGACGGCCAGCGGCTTCCATTGGCGTTCGATTCGCTACGGCCCGAGATGTTGGTGGCCGACGCGACGGCGCGAAGGTCGCAAACGCAGCTTTTGGCCGAGGCAAGCCGGCTCGGCTGCGCCACGGTCGACGGGCTCGGCATGTTCATCGAGCAGGTGGCGGTCGCTTTTGCGTTATGGACCGGCGTCGAACCCGATCGCCAGGTGTTGCACGAAGCGGTCGAGGAATTTCTGGAATTGTGACGCGGCCGGGCTTTTTCTGCGGACTTTCCTTGATCGCACGGGATTGTAATGCGAAAGCGCATCCCTGGATTGTTCATCACCGGAACCGATACCGGCGTCGGCAAAACCTACGTCGCGGCGATGATTGCGCGGGCGCTGGTCGCCGAGGGGCTTCGCGTCGGCGTCTATAAGCCGGCCGCCAGCGGATGCCGCCGCGAGGCCGACGCGATGGTTTCGGACGACGCCGAGGCCTTGTGGAACGCGGCCGGGCAACCGGGCGATTTGCAACATGTCTGTCCGCAGCGATTCGCCGCTCCGTTGGCTCCGCATTTGGCCGCGCGGGCCGAGGGCCGACGGCTCGATCCAAAATTGCTCACAAGCGGTTTGGATTACTGGCGAAGCCGCTCGGATGTGATTCTGGTCGAAGGCGCCGGAGGGCTGATGTCGCCTTTGGGCAAAGGGCTGTACGTCGCCGATCTGGCCGAGCAATTCGGTTTTCCCTTGGTCGTGGTCTCGCGAAATACGCTGGGGACCATCAACCAGACGTTGCAAACATTGATCGCGGCCCGGTCGTTTCGCCGCGGGCTTGCGGTGGCCGGGGTGGTGCTGAACCACATTGCGCCGGATAGTCCGACCGACGCAAGCCTGTCGAGCAATCGTCGCGAGCTTTCGATCCACTGCGACGCGCCGATACTGGCCGAGGCCGCTTGGCAGGCGGATCGATTCGAGCCGCCGGTGAATTGGTTGGGGCTGGCGCGATGATCGGGCCTTGGGGGGTGGAATGAACGCCATTGCGGGCGGTTCTACCCCGCTGCGGTCGGGTGGCTTCCTTGAAACCCCGGAAAGTTCGATTAGAATTGATAGGATTGGCGATATCCTTTACGCGGCGCCGTATGCCGGAAAGTCTGATCCAGTCCGAGAGGCGGCATGGTTTTTTGCCGCCGGTTCGTTTTGTGGCGTTCTACGTCTGATACTCTAGTGCTTTGTCAACCTTTGATTTTAGGAT
>CAYMQL010000650.1:0-1902 GCA_964392255.1 uncultured Planctomycetaceae bacterium
GGCCGTGCCGGCCACGGCCTCCGAGCTGCGCGAAACCCCGATCGTCAAGGCCGTCAAGCGGGTGCGCGAGGCCGTGGTCGACATCCGCGGCGAAAAAACCGTCGCCGCTCCGGCCGGCCAGCCCGGCCAACCCGTCGGCGCCGACTTGGGCCGCCGCGTCAACGGCATGGGCACCGGCGTTATCATCGATCCCCGCGGCTATATCATCACCAACCATCACGTCGTCGACGGCGTGCAGGAAATCCAAGTGGCTTTGGCCACGGGCCAGCGGCACGTCGCCCGGCTGGTGGCACGCGACACCGAAACCGACCTGGCCGTCATTAAAATCGACGCCCCCAACCCGCTGCCGGTGATTCCGCTGGGCACGTCGTCCGATCTGATGGCCGGCGAAACCGTGATCGCCGTAGGCAACGCCTACGGCTACGAACACACCGTCACCCGCGGCATCATCAGCTCGTTGCACCGCGCGGTCCAGGTCAGCGACGCCCAATTCTACGACGACCTGATCCAAACCGACGCGAGCATCAACCCGGGCAACTCGGGCGGGCCGTTGTTGAACATCGACGGCGAAATGATCGGCATCAACGTCGCCGTGCGCGCCGGCGCCCAGGGCATCGGCTTCGCCATTCCGGTCGACAAGGTTGCGGCCATCGCGGCTTCGCTGCTGGCCTCGTGCAATTCAAATAAAACCTGGATCGGCGTTGCGGCCTCGAGCGAGCCGGCCCGGCCCGCACAGGGCATGCACATCGGCGGCGTCGAGGCCAAAAGCCCGGCCGCCGAGGCGGGCCTCGCGCCCGGCGACGTCGTTGTCGCCGTCGAAGGCGGCGACGTGCGCCATGCGTTGGATTTTCAGCGGGCGCTGCTCGAACGCAAGCCGGGCCAAGAAATTCGTCTAGCGGTCCAACGCGACGGCGACCCGGTCGAACTGAAGCTGACCCTCGGCGAACCCGCGGCCGTCGCGGCCAAACCCGCCGCGCAGCCCGCCTGGGAACTGCTCGGCGTCGAGCTTTCGCCGATGGCCCCCGCAGAGTTCCGCAAAAATCATCCAAGCCGCTATCGCGGCGGATTGGCCGTGACGGCGGTCCGGCCGAAGAGTCCCGCGTCTAGCCAGGGCATCGTGCCCGGCGACGTGCTGGTGGGCATGCACGTCTGGGAAACCGTCACGCTCGAGAACGTGGCCTACATTCTCAAGCGGCCCGACTTCGCCAGCCTCAGCCCCGTGAAGTTTTTCATCCTCCGCGGCGACGAAACGCTCTACGGCTATCTGCCCGTAGCCCCCACGCAAACCGCGCAGCGCTAGGCGGCCTGATTGATCGGCTCGCGCGGTCTCATGGTTGACGGCCGAAACACGCGCCGCTATACCTTATGGGTGGTGCGGCTGTCGGACGCAATTTGAATTTGAACTGAAAATGCGCCCCGACCGAGGCGAATGCATAACCCACATAAATGCAATGGCAGCAAAAACTCTTTTTCCCAACGAGTCTCCGGTCGCGCAGCGTCAGCCCAAGACGGACCGCCTGATTCTGCCGCGATACCTAAAGGAATTTGCCGAAGACAAGCGGCTCGACTTGGAATCGCTCAAAGCCGCGCATGCCGTGCTGGTCAAATGGGCCGATCTGGAAACCTCCGGCCGGCTGGCTAAGCTCAACGAAACCCAGATGCAGGGCGATTTTCTCGCCGAGGTGTTCGGCGACGCGCTGGGGTACGTCGGGTTCAGCGAGGGCAAAGAAATTTGGCATCGGGAGCAGCATCTTCCGATCGCCGGCGAGACGCCCGACGCCGTTTTGGGCTTCTTTCGACAGTCTGAAGAGCGCCGGCCGCTGGCGGTCGTCGAGTTGAAGGGCCCGAAGGTCCATCTCGACCGCGACCGCAGCAACGGACGGACCGCCGTGGCCCAGTGTT
>CAYMQL010000651.1:0-1895 GCA_964392255.1 uncultured Planctomycetaceae bacterium
AGCATGGGCGGAGTCGCCGCCAGCGGCGGCTACTATGTCTCGATGTGCGTGGGCGATCGGCCCGACAGCATTTTCGCCGAGCCCACCACCTGGACCGGCTCGATCGGCGTAGTGATTCCCCATTACAACGTCGCCGAGTTGATGGAAAAATGGGGTATTCAAGAGGACGCCGTCGCCAGCGGACCGCTGAAAACGATGGGCAGCTTCGCCCGCAAAATGACCGACGAGGAACGGATCGTCTTCAAAGAGCTTGTCGACGACGGTTTTACGCAGTTCAAAGACGCCATCAAAAGCGGTCGGCCGAAGTTTCGCGAGGATCCCGCCCTGTTGGACAAGCTAGCCACCGGCCAAATCTTCACGGCCCAGCAGGCGGTTCGCAACGGCCTGGTCGACAAGATCGGGTTCGTCGAGGATGCCGTCGACCGGGCAATCCGGCTGGCCGGTCTGGACAAGGAGAACGTCAAGGTGGTGCGATATCAAGCGGCCCCGCGGTTTGCGGATATTCTCTTTGGCGAAAGCAGCGCCAAGCCGTCGCTTGATTTGGCGGCATTCCTGGGAAGCCCGACCCCTTGCGCCTACTATCTTTGCACTTGGCTTCCGATCGCCGCCTGGTGAGCTGTCAGCGGTGAGCTATCAGCGGTCAGCGGTCAGCGTTTCAGAATAAAACCACGACCGGTGCTAGAGATTCTGGGGTGAGATCACCGCTCGGGATTAGCATGTCAATACTCTGACCGCTGATAGCTGACCGCTGATAGCTGACCGCTGACCGCTCTATCGCTAAAGTTTTCTGATTCACCCGGACGATAACGGTGGCGACGAATCTGTCGGCCGCATGGATTTTGCATACAGCGCAAGATCGGCCGAGTGGGTAAACTGGCTGCTTTAGAATGAACGGAGGTGGCCCATGACGGGCTCGATGAACCAGCGGCGCCTTCTACGGACGCTCTTGTTCGGTCTCTTCGTTGTGGGCGGCGTGGGGCTAACGGGCTGCCAAGTCGAGACCGGCGGCCAGACGTTGCCCAGTCCGTACTACATGCACGACGACGTGCAGTACTTCCCGCCGGGACCGGAATTCAAGCTCCAGCGGGAAGCCGACGCGATGAAGGCCTTTAATCAGGAGCAGGCGCAGCAAGCAACACAACGCTAGCCGCGTCCAGAGATTCGCCGAGCGCCGGCAATCGTGGCGGGCTTGCGGACAAACCGACATGCCCGCCTTCGACGCGACGGCGTTGCGGGGGGACGGCGCCTTGCGTTGCTGGCGTCCCAGACAAAGGAGGTGCCGACCTCCGGCGACCTTGGACGTCAGCAGCGCAAGGGATTTTTTGTTTTCGCCATGTCCGATCTTGTCCTTCCGCCGGCCGCGCAACAGTGGATCAACGTGGTGTTGATCTGGGTCGGGTTCGGCACGCTGGCCGGACTTCTGGCTACCATAATCGTCCCGCTGCGCCGCTCGCTCGGTCCGTTCTTGGTCGTGCTGTTGGGCATTTTTGGCAGCACCATCGGCCTGTTGGGCCTGAGTTGGCTGACGCCCGACCGTCCGCTAAATCCCATCAGCCCGCTGGGCTTTCTGGCCGCGACTCTCGGTGCCTTTCTGTTGCTAATTCTTTACCGCCTGGGAAGTGCGTTTTTCGCCCGACGCGGCGGCGACGCCGACCAAGATCAGGAATGATCGTTTTTTGGGGGTTCCCCACAGGTACTGTCGGTTGGCCAGTTCAATGAGGCATGGCGGGAAGACATCTGCTTCCTGGTTCACTGTATGCTCGGATATTGACAAAACATGCCGCGTAAGTATAAATGTAGTGTCTTGTCTACATTTAGCTGCATGTATAACTGGAACAACATATGCCTAAGTCCTTCCTGAACAATCCTTTTCGTCCCGGAGCCGGCCATCCCCC
>CAYMQL010000652.1:0-1894 GCA_964392255.1 uncultured Planctomycetaceae bacterium
GGCGCGGCGGCGATGTCAAAACTGGACTACGCCCGGCGGGCCGCCGCCGCGCTGGCCTACGGAACGCTCCACCGGCGCGACGCGGCGGGGCTGGTCGTCTTCGACGGCGAGGTGCGGTCGTCGTTGCGCCCGCGCAGCGTCCCCTCGCAACTGAACGACCTACTGCACATCCTGGAAAACGTTGCGGCCGGAGGCAAAACCAGCGCCGGCGCCGTCTTTCACGAACTGGCCGAACGGCTGAAACGACGGGGGATCGTCGTCGTACTCAGCGATCTGTTCGACGACGTCGACGCCGTTCTTGAAGGCCTGAAACACCTTCGCTACCGGCGGCACGAGGTCGTCGTCCTGCACGTACTCGATCCGGCTGAAATCGAGTTTCCTTTCGATCGAACCACGCGATTATGCGGACTCGAACAAGAGCCGGAGGTTATGATCGAGCCGCGGGCGCTGCGCAGGGCGTATCTCGCCGAGTTCAACCACTACCTGCACAAGCTTCAGGCCGGCTGCCGATCGCTGGCGATCGACTACGTGTCGATGCCCACCGACCGGGCGTTGGAACTGACGCTCTCCAATTATCTGGCATCGCGAAAATGATGAACCTCTTGCTTGCAATTCTGCTGATCGTCGCGGCATTGGCGTGTTGGGCGCTGACGTTGCTGAACGTGCCCGGCAACTGGCTGATGGTCGGCGCGGCGGCCCTCTATGCGTACTTTGTGCCCGCCGACGCGCGGGTTGCCATTGGTTGGACGGTCGTTGCGACGCTTCTCGCTCTGGCCGCGTTGGGCGAGATGCTCGAATTTCTGGCCTCTGCGGCCGGAACGACCAAGGCCGGCGGCAGCGTGCGAGCCGCCGTCTTGGCGCTGGTCGGCTCGCTTGTCGGGGCCGTGTTCGGTGCGGTGCTCGGTCTGCCGATTCCGTTGGTCGGACCGATCTTCGCCGCGTTGCTTTTCGCGGGACTCGGCGCCATGGCCGGCGCGCTGCTCGGCGAACGCTGGGCCGGAAAAAATCTCGACGCAAGCTGGCCGGTGGGCAAGGCCGCTTTCTGGGGCCGGCTGTTGGGCACGCTCGGCAAAGTGCTCGTCGGCGCCGTCATGGCCGCCGTTCTGACGGCCGCAATTCTGCTCGATTGATCGTCAGAAATACCATTTCAGATCGCCGGGAGCTGTTGGCCCCACGGCTTCTACCGATACATAAAATCGCACAGACGGCGTTCGCAAGACGCAATCCTTTGCGTCCTGCGACGCCGTTCCGTGCAAGGCGACTACCGCCGGCGCGCCCAAAAGACTCCGGCGGCGAGGGCCATGCAGACCATGACCAGCGTCGATGGTTCGGGCACTGCGACCAGCGTCAGATTGTCCATCGCGAAGTACGCGGGCGTGTTCATGCCCCATTCGCCCGTGTCGGACGAGGTCAGATCGAATTGGAGGGTTCTGGCGGCAGCCAGCGGACTGAGATCGAGCAATTGCCAAGTGCTCAGCACCGAGCCGTTCTGCGCCAAGTACAGTTCGACCTCGCCCGTCGCAGCGTTCGAGGCGTCGAGTCCGGTTATCGTGAGTTTAAACCAGTCGTCTTGTTCAAACGGGTCTGCGAACTCGTCGCCGTAGAGCATCGAGAGCGCGGCGTAAGTCGTATTGGTGAACATGGCCGATTGCACCTGCATGCCGTCGGGAACATCGACGACGGGCAGCACGCCGCCCCAATACAGCATGCCCGAATAGCCGAAGGCCACGGCATAATTGCCGCCGCCGCCCGCTCCGGTCGCGGTGTAGACGGCGAACTGATTGTCAACTCCTGGGGTTGTAATGTTGTTGACGTTCGAGTAGGCCCAACCGCTCCAACTGCCGTAGGTCGTGTCGTAACAGTTGTTGAACCCGGCGCCTTGGCTGGCGAATCC
>CAYMQL010000653.1:0-1892 GCA_964392255.1 uncultured Planctomycetaceae bacterium
GCGCACCAATCTTGTGTTCCGCTTGCAGCAACCGCCGAGCGAGCGGCTTCTAGAGGAACTCAACGACCGTTATCGCGACATTCTCGTCGAGGGGCGATACGTACTCGGCGAACCGCTGCCCGAAGAACACGACGAGGTGGAGCTGGCCGCGCTGCCGCGTCTGATTTTCCATTTCAACCGCCGCAACTTCGGCCGACTGCGGCAGTTGATTGATTGCATCAATCGAGGGGCGAGGGACGAGGAGCAAGCGACGAGGAATTAGGGATTGCAAATTCAAGTTTAGCCGCCGCGTCCACGCGGCGTCGTCCCGGGTTTAGCGGCCGACGGCGCGTCGGCCAGAGGAAAATGTTGCAGGGTCGACATGCTGTCGGCCGCTAAACTTAAACTGCCAATTTTTCCAGCACCGCCGATGCCCTTCGATTGGCAGAAAATCGTTTCCGGCAAGCGTTCGGAACCCGCCGTGGTTGATCCCCGGCGACGGATGCGGATTTGTCTGGTTGCGTTTCTGGCGGCGCTGGCGGTTGTGTTCGGCAGGATCGTGCAATTGGAATGGACGCAGGGGGCCGATTTCCGCGCCGAGGTTTTGCGGCCGATCGAGAAGACGATCGCGCTGCCGGCGGCGCGTGGACGCATTCTTGCCCGCGACGGCACGGTGCTGGCTTGCGACCGCACGATTCAGGCCGTGGCCGTCGAGTATCGCTGGCTGCAAGATCCGCCCGAGACGCGCTGGCTTCGGACCGCAGCTCGCGCCCGGCTGACTGCGGCCGATCGCAAGGACGCGCAGAAAGTGGCCGCGGCGCAGGCGGCCGTTCGGGCGGAACGAGCCGAGCTTGCACGTCGATTGGCCGAATTGTGCGGTATTTCGCACGATGAATGGAACCGGCGCGCCCGGCAGATTCAGGCCCGAGTCGAGCGCATTGCAGCGGCCGCCAATCGCCGCCAACGGTCAAATGATGCAACGACCGACGACGCTGCGAACGGCTGGATGACTCGCATGCGCCGGTTGTTGCTGGAAGAACCGCCGTCGCCGCGTATTATCGTCGCCGAAGAATTGGCGCCCCATGTGGTTGTCGCCGACGTTTCGGCCGAGGTCGTCGCCGAGATCAAAAATTACGCCGAGAAGTATCCGGGCGTCCAGTTGATCGAATTATCGCGTCGCGAGTATCCCGGCGGCGCGCTGGCCGCGCATGTGTTAGGCCGCCTGGGCCCGGTCGATCAAGAAGAGCTCGACGCCGTCAATGCCGACAAACCGAAATACGCCCCGCGCGACCTCATCGGACGCATGGGCATAGAGCAACAGTGCGAAAGTCTGTTGTGCGGCAAACGGGGCGCAACCGTCGAGCAACGCGACCGCAACGGACGCCTTGCAGGGGCGTACATCGCGCAGCCGTCGCGGCCGGGACGCGATGTAACGCTCACGCTCGACCCACGGCTGCAACGCACGGTCGAATCGCTGCTCGCCGGCGGGCTCGAACGGCGAGCAATCGCCCTCGACGCCGCAGAACCGGCCGGCGGGGCCATCGTCGTGATGGATGTCCGCGACGGAGCAATTCGGGCGGCTGCCTCGGCGCCGGCCTTCGATCCGAACGCCTTCGCACGCGGCGACGCCGATGCCATTCCGCCCCTGTGGAATGATCCGGCGCATCCCATGTTCGACCGCGTCGCCCGCATGGCGATTCCGCCCGGCTCGACGTTCAAAACGCTTGCGGCCGTCGCCCTGTTGGAGTCGGCGGCGGTCGGGCCGGACGACCTGCTTCTCTGCCGAGGTTATCTGCGCGAGCCCGAGCGGCAGCGGTGCGAAATCTTCGTGCGCCACGGCATCGGCCACGGCGAGACCACGCTGGCCGACGCCTTGGCCGTAAGCTGCAACGTCTATTTCTTCCACTTTGCAG
>CAYMQL010000654.1:0-1883 GCA_964392255.1 uncultured Planctomycetaceae bacterium
GAGCCGACATCCTGCACATCGACGATTACGCCGGAACGATCGGCAGCGTGCCGTGGCTGGCCGGCTGTTATTGCCCCGACTGCATGGCCGGGTTCCGCGAGTATCTGGCCAAAAACGTCTCAAAAGAAAAGCTGGCCGAGCTGGGCATCAAGGACTTGTCCACGTTCGATTATCGGCAGTATCTGCTCGACCAGGGCGTGACGATGGAAAACTATAACCAGCGGCATTGGAGTTTGCCGCTGGCCCGCGAGTTTTTTGATTTTCAGGTGAAGTCGGGCACTGAATTCGTAGTGAATCTGCATCGCCGGGCGGAGCAATTGTGCGGGCGGCCCGTCTTGCTGGCCGTTAATTCCGGCGCACGCATGCCCGAACGATTGGCGATCGCCAAGCACCTCGACTTTTTCTGCTGCGAAGTGCCTCAGCATGCGGAATTGCGGACAATGTCCTTGGCGCCCATCTACGTCTATAAGATCACCGACGCCCTGCATCGCCCGATCACGCCGACCGGCAAGGGCCAGGATTGGGCCTACGTCAAGGAACACGATTTGCCCGGACTGGCACGCACGTGGATCGCGCTGTCGTACGCTTTCGGCGCCAATTTCATGGCCCCGCACAACCAGTGGTGTTACACGCGCGAGAAGGGCAGCCATTGGTACACCGGGCGAAGCGAAGACTACGCCTGGCTCTTCCAGTTCGTTCGGAAAAGCGCGCGGCTGTTGGACGATTACGAGACGGCGGCCGAAGTGGCCGTCGTGTACGACAACGCGGCGGCGCGTCGCACTGAAAAAAATCCGATCGTGCCCATCTGCACCGCACTGGCCGAACAGAACATCCCCTTCGCCCTGGTCGCGGCCGGCGACGATTGGCTTCCCTATCGGCTCGACGCGGAGAAACTCAAGCCGTTCAAAGCGGTCGTTGTGGCCGAGCCGTTGGCGATGGACGCCCAGCAGCGGGCGGTCCTCGATGAAATCGACCGCCAGGGGCGGCTCGTGCGTTGGCCGGACCAAAAACGGTTGGCCGAACTCGCGCCCGCGCCGGTCGCAATCGAGGGCTCGCAAGACGTGCTGGCGGCGGTCCGGCAACGTCCGGACGATCGCAGTGCGCCCCTGATCGTGCATCTGTTGAATCGCCGTTACGACGCCGACACGGACGCGATGCAGCGGCAACGCGACGTAACGTTGCGGCTGCGGAACGATTGGCTTGGAGAGCGAAAAATCGCCAAGGCCGTGCTGCACGCCCCGCGCAAAGAGCCGGTTGTGCTGGAAGTAGCCGGCGACGATGGTCAAACGACGGTCAAAATTCCCGAGCTGGACCTCTGGGCCATCGTGGAACTGGCCGAGTAGCGCCGGAACCAACCGTAATTATTTTCCTAATTTACCCGAATTGTGCAACCGGCACGTCCGTCACTCCCGCCCTGCCGAGAGAAGATGCGGCGGCTATTCAGTCGATAAGACTGGAGTCCAAGCGTCGAACACCCCGCGGCAAGCAGAGCAATAATATGAGACGTGTGGTCATGCAGCCGGACCTGCTGATTCTGAAACTGATCGAAAAATTGCACGACGCCGACCCGGTCGTGCGCCGCAACGCGGCCGGGGCGCTGCGATTGCAAGGCGTCCGAGCGGTCGCGGCGATCACCGCGCTATCAGACCTGCTGAGCGACGCCGACATCCGCGTCCGCAACGAGGCGGAACGGGCCATCGACCATCTCCGATTGGTCGCCGCCTAGCCGCCTGTTGAAAAAGCCGTTTTTGCGGAAGTTTGTGTGCCACTGGCTCTGCCAGTGCCCTGAAATCCTCGATCACCCTGCACTGGCAAAGCCAGTGGCACGCAATGCCGTTTCCAATTCGGTCGGTTACGCCGTCTGTAAGTGCTCCTGAATCTTG
>CAYMQL010000655.1:0-1883 GCA_964392255.1 uncultured Planctomycetaceae bacterium
CTCATCTTCGGTAGCGGCCCGGTACAGGGCTTCGCCGTCACGCTGGGCCTCGGCTGGGGGCAGTTGTTCAGCTTCAACGGATTCAACATCACGCTGGCCGCCGTCGTCTTTGCGATGGGGCTCAGCTTTCTCGGCGTTTGGGAGGTTCCGATTCCCGGATTCGTCGGCCGAGGCAAAACCCTGGAAATGGCCGAAAAAGAAGGGGCCGTCGGGGCATTCTCCAAGGGCGTGCTCACTACGATTTTGGCCACGCCTTGCAGCGCGCCGTTTCTGGCTCCGGCGCTAACCTGGGCCGTCGGCCAGCCGCCCGCCAACACATTCGCCGTCTTCACCGCCGTGGGCCTCGGAATGGCCAGCCCCTATCTGTTGATTGGCGCCTTCCCCAAGCTGCTTGCGTTTTTGCCCAAGCCGGGCGCGTGGATGGACACCTTCAAAGAGTTGATGGGCTTTGTTTTGCTCGGCACGGTCATCTTTTTGCTCACGTTCATTCCGCAGCCGCTGGTGGTTCCGACCCTCGGATTCCTGTTCGGGCTGTGGGGCGCCTGCTGGTGGATCGGACGCATTCCGCCCGGCGCCGACGCGGCGGTGACGTTGCGGGCGTGGCTGGCGTCGGCCGTCTTCGCAGCCGCCGTCGGGGCCGTTTGCTTCGGCTGGCTGGCCGATGTGATGCGGGGCCGCCTCGAGCGCAACATCGAACAAGCGATTGCCAAGCGGCTGGCGCAGATGGAAATTGCGCCGACTAATTCGCCCGGCGCCGGCAACGCAATCCGCGGCAATCGCCTGCCCTGGCAGCCTTTCACCCGCAAAAGCTTCGACGGCGCCGTCGCCGCGGGCGCGACGGTGCTGGTGGATTTTACGGCCGATTGGTGCCTGACCTGCAAAACCATCGAGGCCACGGTGCTGAACACCGCGGCGGTTCGCCGCGCGGTCGATGCCGGCCGCGTCGTGGCCATGCAGGCCGATTGGACCCACGGCGATCCGGAAATCACCGCCATGCTCGAGGCCTTGGGCAGCAAACAGGTGCCGGTCATTGCCGTTTTTCCCGCCGGGCAGCCGAATCGGCCGATCCTGCTGCGCGGCGGATGCACGCAGCAAACGCTGCTCGATGCGCTGAACAAGGCCGGCCCCTCGAAAACACAGCCGTAGCCGCCGCCGTTTTTTGCGCTGGGGGCGAGGCCGCGCCGGCTCGGAAACGCTACGACGGCTCGCCAAGCACGTCGGTGAGTACGTCTTCGTTCACATAGATCGGCAGCGGCGGATTGCAGGTCACCGCCACCGCGATGGCGTCGGACGGTCGGGCGTCGATCTCGACCAATTCGCCGTCGTGCCGCACGCGAAGCCGCGCGTAATAGGTGTGGTCTTTCAACTCGTTGATCACAACGTCTTGAAACTCGCCGCCCAGATTCTCGACCACGTTGACGATCAGGTCGTGCGTCAGCGGACGCGGCGACGGAAAGCCTTTGACCCGGCGGTCGATGCTCGTGGCCTCGAAAATGCCGATCAGAATCGGAAACGTCCGGTCGCCGTCGATCTCCTTCAGATAAATCACCTGCTGATCGTTGACCTCGCTGATGATGATCCGAGAAAGCTCCATGGCGACAGGCATTATGGTGTTCCCTTAAAATGCGATGAGTCGATGCAATGAACGCCGGACCACGCCGGTCGTCCTGTATTATAAGGCCGGGGCGCAGAACGTTGCCAGTGGGGGGCAAAAACGCGGCTTTCGGCCGCAGTCGCCTGTTGAAATCGCCTGCCACCGGCTTTGTCAGTGCGGAGTGCCGGGGAATTTCACGGCACTCCGCACTGACAAAGCCGGTGGGAGGCGATTTCAACAGGCGACTGCGGGCGAAAGCCGCGGTTTTGGCCCCCACGGGGACGGGTGT
>CAYMQL010000656.1:0-1882 GCA_964392255.1 uncultured Planctomycetaceae bacterium
GTGCAGGCCGCCGAGCGAAGCCACCACGTCCTCGCCGGGCCGCAGCGCAAGGTGGTACGTGTTGCTTAGCACCATCTCGGCGCCGGTCGCCCGAACCTGCTCGATCTCCAGCCCTTTGACGCTGCCTTGCGTAGCGACGGGCATGAAGGCGGGCGTTTGCACCTCGCCGTGCGGCGTGGAAAACACCGACCGACGCGCCCCGCAATGAATATCGGCGTGCAGCAGTCGGAAGGAAAACATCGACGACCTCGTCGGCGGCGCCGAAACAGCGTTGCAAGGCCGGACGAACCGCGGCGCCGGCCGATGGCCGAACCTGCGAGCCGCTTACTCCCCGCGCAGCTTCAGCCCAAGGCCGGTGAGCTTTTCGCGCACTTCGTTCAGGCTGGTTACGCCGAAGTTTTTGCATTCCAGCAGATCGTCGCCCGTGCGGCGCACCAAATCGCCGAGGGTGTTGATGGCCAGCCGGATCATGCACTTGCGGGCGCGGACCGAAAGGTTCAGCTCGGCGATCGGCCGCGACAGCAGGGCTTGTTCGTCGGCGGAGAGCGTTTCGGGCTCGAACGCCTCGGCCATCTCCCGCTCTTGGGCGTATTGACCCAAGCGCAGCCCTTTCGTGGCCAGCATCTCTTTGATCTCGACCAGGCTGGTCTCGCCGAAATTTTTGCTGGCCAGCAACTCCTGCTCGGTGCAGCGGCACAAATCGCCGAGGGTCATGATGCCCATTTTTTGCAGGCAGTTGCGGCTGCGGACCGAAAGCTCGAAATCGGTCACGGGGATGTTCAGCACTTGGCCCATCCGGTCGCGCTTGCGCTGGGCGTCTTCGTCGTAGAACTGGTCGTGCGCCGCTTCGGTGTCTTTGATGAACAGCGCCGCCCGCGGATGATCGGGGTACACGTCTAAAATTCGTTGATAACACTGGGCCGCCTTCTCGTACTGCTCGCGGTCTTCCAGCAGCAGGCCGAGGTTGATCAGCGAGCCGACGTTGGCGGGCAGCCGCTCGGTCGCGCGCTTGTACAATTCCATTGCGGTGTCGTCGTTGCCGCGGCGGTCGTTTTACAGCGCCAAGCCGAACAAGGCGCCGGGGTGGTTTCGGTCGGCCTCGACGGCCCGTTCGTACAAGGCCACGACTTCCTGCGGACTGCCGCCCAAGACGGCCACGGTAGCGGCTCGCTGCGACAGATACTCGGCCGTTTGCTCGATTGCGCCGGAAAGCGCGTCCAGCGCGGCCAGGGCCGCCGCGGCGCCGCCCCCGCAGCGCAGGGCCTCGGCCCGACCTAAAGCGCAATCGCCGGCGTCGTAACCGGCCTTCTCGGCCGCCTTGTAGCTTTCAACCGCCTCGGGATATTCCTGCCGGGCATAGTGGCACTTGGCCAGATAGTAATGGGCCATCGCGCCGCCGTCGGCCTGCTTGAGCACTTCGATGGCGCGGTAGTATCGCCCTAACAGATACAGGCACACGCCCAATCGAACATGGCTGGCCGGCGTGGGATCCTCGCGGACTTGCAGTTCGGCCACGGCGTCGCGCAGCACCGCGTATTGCGAAAAATCGCGGCCTACGGCCTCTTGCATCTGCCGCACCTCGCGCGGGCCGAACGTGTCGTTCAACAACACCATCTGCTTCAGATCGATTTCAACAGTCTGCGGCATCGAAACAACTCCTGGCATCGCCGCCGTCGGCGGCTGTTTATGGTTGGGCGCAACCAGCGGTCGCAATCCGGTCTTGTTCTCGCGGCAAATTTTCGAGAGCCAGCGAAGGGAGTCGAACCCTTAACCCCCGCATTACGAATGCGGTGCTCTGCCGATTGAAGCTACGCTGGCAAGTTGTTGTGGTGCAACCAGTTGTGCTGCCTGCCACACTTCGAAACCATACGCGGAACACCTT
>CAYMQL010000657.1:0-1867 GCA_964392255.1 uncultured Planctomycetaceae bacterium
GTTTTCGCACTGCCGCAGGAAGGGGTTATTACGATCGGCGGTCTTTGGGGCTTGGGGCAATGCGCCAGGGTTTTCTGCGGCCGAATTGCCCTTCGCTCCCAGACGGCGACCGAAGGGCTTCTTGAAAACCGCCAAACGCCTGCTCCCGACGCGGAACGAATCCTCGCCGGAAGTTCGCACAACGCGCAGACCAAGGGCCTACGTGAGATGATTTGCTTTCCAAGCTCGGCGGAGGCGATTGACCGAACGTTAGAAAGCCGCGCGACCGCGATGTGAACAACCAGGATGGACGGGGTGCCTTGAATCGTCGCTATAAACAGATGCGCAGCGCATGGACGCTTTTTTGCGGCTGCGCTTGCGGTCTGCGCGCGCCGCGGCTGCTGGCCGTTTTGCTTTCGATCGCGCTGGGCGGCGCCGCTTGGAACGCCGCCGCGCAAACCGACGACGGCGACGAGACAAACCGCGAATATGCCATTAAGGCGGCATACCTTTACCAGTTCGGACGCTATGTGCAATGGCCGCCCGACTCCTTTGCCGACAGCCGGGCTCCGCTGGTCATCGGCATTTTGGGGCGGGCGCCCTTCGGCGACATCCTGGATGAAATCGCCCGCAACAAACACGTCGAGGGACGGCCAATCGTGATCCGCCGCTTTGCTTCGATGGCGGACTACAAGCCGTGCCATATCCTGTTCGTTACGGCCTCGGTCGACGAGGCCGAAGCGACGGCGGCGATTTCAATGGCCAAGAAAGCGCCCGTCCTGCTCGTCGGCGAAGAGCCGGGCTTCATCCAAGAGGGCGGCCTCGTCAATTTTTTCATGGACGGAAATCGCATCCGTTTTGAGATCAACGCTGAAGCTGCCCGGCACGAGCGGCTCAAAATTAGCTCGAAATTGCTGAATCTGGCCAAGATCGTTGAGCCGGGCGCCCAATAGCGCCCGAACAAGCGGTTACCGGCGGCCCCATTCGCCCGCTTTGACGGCGACGACCATCGCCGCCAACGACAGGGCGGCGGTTTCGATCCGAAGAATGCGGGGACCAAGATCGACCGCGCGCCAACCGGCGGCAACGGCCAACGCGGCCTCGTCTTCGGTAAACCCGCCCTCGGGCCCAACCGCCAGCAGAACGTCGTCGGCCAGAGGATCGCCGAAATTTGGGGACGCTTGCGCCTGCAATCGTTGGGGATGGGCCAGAAGTCCCGTCCGGCCGTCGAGTCGGCACCGAGCAAACTCGGCCCAGGATTGCGGCTCTTCAATTTGCATCAGGCGGTTGCGGCCGCATTGTTTCGAGGCCTCGACCACCGTGCGCCGCAGCCGCGCCAACGCCTGTTCGACGGGTTGAGCCACGGAACGCTCGGTCTGAAGCGGCGCCATCCGCGTAATCCCCAATTCAACCGCCTTTTCGATCAGCCACCGCTGCCGATCGCCCTTGGGCAGGGCCACGCCGAGCGTCAGATCGAAGTGCAGTTCGCGGTTGATCGCCTCGCGCGACGACGCCAGCAACTCGACTTCGCCGCGCCGCACGCACTGGACGACGGCCGTGAACTCGGCCCCGCTGCCGTCGAAAAGCACGACCGCCGCGCCCGGTGCTGCGCGCATGACGTGAATCAAGTGATGCGCCTCCGCTCCGGCCAATCGAACGGGACCCAGGGCGAGCGGCTCGTCGACGAAATAGCGGTTGGACATGGGGGAATTTGGGGATTTAGGGATTTAGTTTTTGTCGGAAAAGTCGCTTTGTCGTCCTGAGCGAAGCGAAGGATCTCGTATTTCACGCAGAGATTCTTTGGGGACTGTCCCAATTTTCGTGTCAGCGAAAATGGGACTGTCCCCTTTGCTGCGTACAGTCCCTTCTTTGCTGTGATCAGTAGAAC
>CAYMQL010000658.1:0-1859 GCA_964392255.1 uncultured Planctomycetaceae bacterium
CCATTTTGACCGCAACGGGGCCCTAGCTGCCCCCATCCGCTTTTGCGAGTCCTTGTATGAAACGTTTCGTCGCCACGATGCTTGCGTCGACGGCCTTGTTCGCCGCTGCGGCCGGAACCGCGCCGGCCGAGGTGTTCGTGCTTCGCGGCGGCGGGCAAGTCGTGGGCGAGTTGGTCAATCCCAAGGAATCGCCCCGCCGGCAGTATGTCGTTCAAACGGCCGATGGCGCCGCGATTACGCTCGATGCGGCCCAGGTGGAAAAGGTCCAGGCGGTGCGGCCCGCCGAAGCGGAATACGAGCGGATTTATCCTGCCTACGCCGATACGGCGGCAGCCCAATGGGAGCTGGCCCAGTGGTGCCGCCAGAATAAGCTTGCGGCGCAGCGCGAGCGGCATTTGCGACGCGTCATCGAACTCGATCCCGACCACGCCGACGCCCGACATGCCTTGGGCTACAGCTTGGTGGACCGGCAGTGGGTCACGCGCGACGAGGCGATGATCCAGCGCGGGTATCAAAAATACAAGGGCGAATGGAGGCTCAAGCAAGAGATCGAGCTGCTCGAAAGCAAGGAAAAACAGGCGGCCGCACAGCAGGAGTGGTTTCAGAACATCAAGCGGTGGCGGGGCTGGCTGGGCACGGATCGCGACCGGCAGGCCCGCGAAAATCTCCGCACCATCGCCGATCCGGCGGCGGTTAAAGCGCTTACGGCGGGACTGCAAGAAGATCCCAACCCGGCCGTGCGGGTGCTTCTGGTTGAATCGTTGGCAAAAATCGATGCGCCCGACGCGGTGCAGGCTCTGGCCGTCGCCTCGCTTGCCGACGAAGTGGCCGAGGTCCGCCTGACCTGCCTCGACCATCTGCAAACGAAGCCGCGGCCGGAGGCGGTCCGGTACTATATCGGCCGGCTCAGCCGCAAGAAGAGTACGAACGAGGAAATCAACCGGGCGGCTTTCGCTCTGGGGCGGATGAAAGACCCGTCGGCCATCGAACCGCTGATCGACGTCCTGGTGACGGTCCACAAGTTCAAGATCGTTCAGCCCGGCGGCAGCAATTCCATGAGCGGCACGTTTGGGACGGGCCCCGGCGGATCGGGCGCGCCCGGCGGTTCGGGAATTGGGGTCGGCAACCGTCCAAAAATCGTGAGACAATCGTTCTCGAACCAGGCGGTGCTTGATGCCCTGGTTGCACTGACGGGCCAGAACTTCAACTTCGACAAGAAAGCTTGGAGATACTGGTACGGCGCTCAGAAGAAGCCGACGGAAACGCTCGACGCCCGGCGCGATTGAGGGCTTGCGTCGGTTGTTGTGGGGTGCTGATTCTAGGGATTCTTCCGGTCTGACGATTCACTGCCCCCCAGTCGGCAACGTCCATTCATCGACTTTTTCAGGCATTCTGTTCTTGGCGTTCCCTGCAATTTGACAGCTTGCGGCCGTGGCTTAGAGTTGAATATGGCAAAGGCCCCCATCCACAGAGGGGTGTTGTGTTGGGCGATGCAATTGCACCGCCGTCCGCAATTTGCGGAATGGACAGGGGCAGGAATTGATTTCGTAAATATCGAAATTGCGAGGATGGCCAATGCTTACGATTTCCTACTATCTATTGGGACTCGCCGTATTCATTCTGTTGGCATCGGTTTGTCTTTCCCGCGGAAAGCGTGCGGGCCAATGCGCCGAGGTCGAGCTGGATACGCTCCGCGCGGTATCGGTATGTCTGCCGGCGGGCCGTCGCGTCCCGGCCGACGGCATCGCCGAGACGATGTACAAAGAGTTAACCTGGGACGAGAAGGCCAAATGGCGAGACGCCAGAACCGTTTGGATGCGCTGGTACGGTCGTTGCCAAGAGAAGGCGTTATCGAAGCA
>CAYMQL010000659.1:0-1859 GCA_964392255.1 uncultured Planctomycetaceae bacterium
TAACAGCCCCCGGAGCGAAGCCGCCAATCCACGCACATTCCGGGGGCTGTTAGCCCCCGGCTATCCAACATTACTTAACTTATCTGAAAGTCGATCCATGGTGCGTCGGAACTCAATGGTGCGGGAATGACCGAACCAAAAGGACTCAATTCGACCGCCGGAATTTCGCCGCCATTGCCGGCGCACGAGCGCGGACGCTTGGCCGGCTGGCTTCGCGACGACGGCCCCTGGTGGCTGTGCAGTTTCGTCTTTCACGTGGGATTGATTTTATTCCTGGCGTTCGCCGGAGGCAGGGTCGTCGAGGACGTTGTCGGCGATGCGCCGTCGTTCGAGGCGGCCGAGTTGCCCAAACCGATCGACGTGCCGCTGGAGATCGAGCGGTTCGAGATCGGGCAGGCGCCGGAAGAGCCGACGGAATTGAACGTCGACACATTGGCGTTGGACCTGCCCGGCGCGGTCGCCCAAACCGAAAAATACTACGACGCGAGTCCGACTTTCAGCGACAAGCCCGGCGGAGGCGTGCCCGATGCAACGGGCGGGCCGAATCTTGGCGGACTGGGTGGATTCGACCTTCGGGGCATCGGGCCCGGGCCCGCCGTGCGCGGCAAGGGCGGCGTCGGCGCGGGCGTTGGAACCGGCATCCATCCCGGCAGCGGCGGCGACGGCTTTGGATTCGCCTCGCGAACCGGAAACCGCAAAGCCATGCTCGGCAGCGGCGGCGGCACCCGGCAAACCGAACGCGCCGCCGCCGGCGCGTTGAATTGGCTCGCACGGCACCAATCGCTCGACGGCAGTTGGAGTCTGACCGCCTACCGAGCGCGATGCAAGGACGCCGGTTGCACGGGCGAAGCAATTGTCGGCGGCTACGAATCGGCCGCCACCGCGTTGGCGCTGTTGCCGTTTCTCGGCGCCGGTGAAACGCACGAGTCGAAAGGACGCTACAAGAAGACCATTCGCGCAGGCATTTCTTATCTGATTGCCAGCCAGAAGCTCAACGGCGACCTGCGGCAAGGCGCCACGATGTACGCCCAAGGATTGGCCACGCTCGCGCTGTGCGAGTGCTACGGCATGACGGGCGACAAGCAGGTGGGTCGCGCCGCGCAGGCCGCTTTGAATTTCATCATGCAAGCGCAAGACCCGATCGGCGGCGGATGGCGCTACGAACCGCGACAGCCGGGCGACACCTCCGTCACCGGCTGGCAAATCATGGCCCTGAAAAGCGGCCAATTGGCCTACCTGGCGGTCGATCCCGCGGTGCTTAAAAAAGCCGAAACGTTTCTCGATTCCGTCTCGGACAGCAAAAACACCGGCGGCCGGTTCACCTACATGCCCGGCAAAATGCTCGTTCGCGACGACGGCCGGATCATCGACGACGGTCGGGCGATGACCGCCGTCGGGTTGCTCTGCCGGCAGTATCTGCACACCCCGCGGAACGCCCCGGCCATGATCGAGGGCACCGTCTTTCTGATGGAAAATCCGCCCGACGCGGGCGAACGGAATTTGTATTATTGGTACTATGCCACGCAGGTCATGCACAACCAGCCGGGCCCCGACTGGGACGCATGGAACCGAAAAATGCGGCGCATTCTGATCGATACGCAGTGCCGCGACGATACATGCGCCGCCGGAAGCTGGGACCCCGCCAAACCTCAAATCGATCTGTGGGGACCGCGCGGCGGACGGCTGATGATGACCAGCCTGGCCGCGCTGACCCTCGAAGTGTATTACCGCTACCTGCCGCTCTACAAGCTCGATGCGGAGATCGGCAGGGACCGCTCCGCCGAGAAGACCGCCGAATAACCGTATGAAAACCGCCGGCGTCAAAATATGTTTTAAAAATCTCCCCTCTCCCTTTGGGA
>CAYMQL010000660.1:0-1857 GCA_964392255.1 uncultured Planctomycetaceae bacterium
AGATTGGCCGGCGGGTTGTCCGAAGCCGCAGACGGTAGAAAACGTCGCCCCCCGGATGGATGCGCGGCGACCACTCGTCCCTTCGCAGTCATGCAAGATGACGACATGCGAAATTGGAGCATCCGGGACGAATTGTCGCGGCGGCCCGGCCTAAACTTGCTTGTCGGCGTGTTGCACATTGCCGAAATCATGTGGGCTATCGAGAGTCGGATTCGTCATATCGAGTAGCCGGGGGCTAACAGCCCGGAATCCATCGGCTATTTTGATGCGACATTTCTTACCTGAAACACAATAAACGAATTTCGTATCCGGTCACGGAGGTAGAGGCAAGAGGGAGGGGAAGGGTTGGTCGGTGTAGTAGGCGAGGATCGAATTGTAGATGAAGTCAAAGGCGGAACGGCCTTGTTGAGCGCAGGTGGCCAAGACTGTCCAGATACGCTCACACCACCGACGCCCGGCCTCGCCGCGCGTGCCTTGGGTAATCTTGCGGTCGATGGCAAGGAAGCGGATTTGACGCTCCGGCCCGTTGTTCGTCGGTTCGATGCCCGGTGTGTCCAGAAAGGTGAAATAGGCGTCGCCATGATCGCGGAACCGTTTGGCCATGTTCTGGGCTTCCGTCCGCATCGGCGCCCGCTTCGCCACGACCAAGACTTCGGCCCGGACCTTGGCAGCGGCTCGCTCCCATCGCGCCGTCGGCGTCCGTCCGCGGCGATGCCACACCCGGAACAACGCCTTGATCTTGTCGAGCAGGCGATGGCCGTAGTTGCAGGTGACTCGATCCGCGAGCGTGGTGAGATACTTCACGTCCCGGATCAGGTGCGCCCAACACAATTGCAGCCACACGTCGGTCTCGCGCAAAAACTTTCGATAGGCCGAGAAGTAGTCGCAGCCGACGATGCCGCCAAACGCCTCGCCAAGGCATCGCTTCAACACCTTCGAGCCCCGCGACGGGTCGATGTGGAACCAAGTGAAGCGATCCTCACCCGGCACGTGAAAACACCAACTCCACAAACCGTGGCCGCGCTCGGGGTGCCCCGTTTCGTCGATTCCCATGTACGCTTGGCGCGGCAAAGCGTTCCGCAGTTCCTCGTGCGAAAACGCCAGCGACGCGCTGACCTTCCGCACCGCCTTCATCACTTGCCCGTGGCTGATCGGCAAGCCGAACACGTCGCCGAGAAATCGGCGGATCGTCTCGACCGACATGTGACAGGCCCCTTTCTGATAGGCCACCAGCGCCGTCAGTCGCGGACCAAGCAACCCAGAACGCCGCACCTCCGGTGGCAACGGCGCCGCCATCACCTGGCCGGTGCGGAGGTTTTCGTACAGCCGGGCGCGATGCTCGATCACGGTGTAGGGCTTCTCGACCAGTTCCACTTGTTGGACGACGCGAAACTGGTCCAGCGGCCTCCAACCCGATGGCACGGTGGGCCATGCGTACTCGCGAACTTGATCCACTTCCTCCGGCGGAAACGCTGGTCGGATATGGCGGGTGTGCCCCGGTTGACCGCCGGGGCGTCGTTTGCCACGTTTGCCGCCGCCGCGTGGCGGACGTGGCGGCTTGACAATGTCGCTGCTGGGCGGCTTGGAGGAAGTCGTGGAGTTCTTCCTGAGCTTAGCGATTTCAGCCTTCAACCGTTTGTTTTCGGCTTCCAGTTCCGCGATCCGCGCCTTCAACGGGGCGACCGCTTCCTCAATCAACCGACGTACATCTTCTTCCGTAAAACATCGCGCCATGGCCCCTTGATAACCGATCAATCGCCCTGGCGCAATACCAATTTGTCACGAAAACTGTGACCGGTTACCAGGGTTGTAAAACGTCTCAATGTACCTGAATACGCTTAACCGAGCTTCCTCTAG
>CAYMQL010000661.1:0-1848 GCA_964392255.1 uncultured Planctomycetaceae bacterium
AGCGAAACGAGCTCTGCAAGGTGCGGAATGCACCCGGGGGCCGGGTGCAAGTTGTACTTTGCGTCGTTTATCCGGCAATATGGTAATGCCTCTGGCCGGTGGCTTGGGTCTGTCGTTCCCGCCAGAAGGCGGTCAGCGGCTGCGTGTCGCTGAGATAGTCGGCTGCCAATTGCAGCAAGGCATCCGCTCCTCCGCTCGACCAAAACTTTTCCGTGCCCTTCACTCGCCGGTTGATTTGTTTGATCGTCGATTCGATGTGGCTGCTGGTGATCGGAAGCCCTTCTCTGCGGTACTCGTCGTAACGCATTCGCGACGCTTGGTTTTTCAGATAACACAACGCATCAGCCACCTTGCTGCGCGGCGTATCCTCCGCCTCGTCTTTCTCCGGCACTCCCAATTCCTCCTGACGTTCTTGCAACGCGGCAATCACCAAATCCACCTGCCCGCTCCACAACCACTGTGCCCATTGACAATAGATCGGCCACGTTTTTTCCATCGTGAGGCCCGCCATTGCGCCGGCGAACACGTAGCAGAGCGCATGGATAAAATCCACGATCGGTGTGAAGTGCGAAAAGTATCGCCGCCACACCGACCAATTCGCTTCCGAACCGTCGCCCACAAACGCCTTCCGGCCGGCCGCCATGAAGCCGCGATGCCACGCCGCTGCTGCCAACTGCTTGCCGAACGCCTCGATCGGTTCGCGCGTGGCCACCACGCTCCGCACCAAAACTTCCGGCCGGCCTCGCCGCTTCTCCGACGCCGACGTTTCTGCCGATTCCTCCTTCGCCGGCGAATCGCCGACCGCGGAATACCCCTTGATTTCCCGAGAAATCTGCCCCATCCGACGCGGATCGACAAAAATCGCCGGGATCGCCGGGCAAGGATCGACCTCGGAGGTTTCACTCGTCATCGACAATAAGCAGCCAACTTTCGTCTCGCGCCAAAATCGTCCCTTCCGCGTTTCCTCTGGCCCTTGCTCCGACGACGCTTCTGCGTTGCGATCCCGAATCTGGATGCGTCCGCCGTCCATCTCGACACACGCCACTTGCGGAACCTGCTCACGCGGGCTGCGTCGTTGCTCCGGTAGCGGCAACGCTTCCCAGGCCCTCTCTTCCGCCTTCCGTTCGGTCACACGCTCTTGACCAATTCGCTTCGTGGCCCGCGCGATGCGCTGCTCGGAAATCTCCAACTCCGCAAGATGCTTCAAATCCCTCTCGGCCTGCGGGAAACTACGGCTCTGTGTTCCCGCATACACCATCTTCTCCAACACGCGGGGACTGACCGTGTCGTCCGGCGCAATCCCCAACGCTTGCGACTGAGGGAAAAAAAGCCTTCCGAGAAGGCTTGTCGTATCCCTTGGGCTCTTGCCATGAAACCTCGCCGCGTCGGGTCTGAACAATCCGCACCTCGACATCCTCAGCCTTTCGCTGGAAACCTGTTGACATCGTGGAACCTTCCGTCGATCCCGCTTGATCTTCCAGGCTCTGACTGATGACTTCCCGAGCCAGCAGGTCTCCGATTTCCACCCCCAGGTCTTCGATCTCCGTGAACTTCGTCCCCCAGACCGGCGTCCCCGACGGCCCGTACGCTGCCTGCCGCAATTCACGAGCAATTTCCTTGATCCGATCATGAACTTTCTTGCTAATGGTCATCCCTGACTGTCTCCTTTTCCTAAATTCTCGCAGCCCAGCCTCCAGCCAGGCAAAATTACCCCCCTTATGTTTAACCTCTTTCTGCCAACTTACAAAGTGCAACTTGCACGAGTAGGCTGTTTCCGCAAGCTTACATTGCTCCAAAACCCCCTTCGGGCTACAATCGCGGTGTTTCTTTCTCTCGACTTCGTCAAGG
>CAYMQL010000662.1:0-1845 GCA_964392255.1 uncultured Planctomycetaceae bacterium
CGGAGTTCGACCTCGCTGTTCAGCAGTAGCTCCGGTTCGTTTGGCGGCAGCAATCCTTTCGGTAGCTCGACCGGCATGATGTCGCAGATGGGCGGCGGCTTGGGCCAAAGCGGTTTCGGACAGAGCGGCATGGGACAAACCGGCTCGACCGGCTTCGGCGGCCAGTCCGGCATGGCCGGCGATTTCGTCGGCGTCAATGCCCAGCAGATGGCCGGGACGGGCTTCATCGGCGCGTCTCAGTTGGGCAACACGGGCGCAGGCATGAACAGGAATTTGGGCGGCGGCCAGTATTCATCTTATGGCGGCGGGCAACGCCAAACCGGCAGCGCGTACCGCGCCCAAACAGGCGCCGCTCAGGGCCGTGCGACCGTTTCGTCGATTCGCACGAGCTTTGCCACGGGATTCTCGAATCCGCCTCGCGACCCCCGCCAGCTTAGCGAAACGCTTGCCCAGCGTTTGGCCAATTTGCCGGGATTGTGCTGGGAGTCGCCGGTCCAGGTTGAGATTCGGGGACGGACGGCAATTTTGCGAGGGACGGTTGCCACGCAGCACGATCGCGAGCTAGCCGGTCGAATGATTGACCTGGAACCCGCGATTGACCAGGTGCAAAATGATCTGGCGGCAGCGACAACGGATTCGACAATGTCGGCTGAGCCGCCGGCGTTGAGGTCGACGGATACGATGGCTGATCCGTAACCTGCGGCGAATCGGGTTGCCACGGGGGCGGCGGCTGCCATGGCGAAGCCGGCTGAAAGGTCGTACCTGCCGCCGAAAGTTGGCGCATGGCCATGCCCGCCGGAAGCGGAATCGTCGCGGTCGTCATGCGCCGCGCCGCCGCGGAGGCGCTGTCTGCGATAAGGGCGCTGTTGACCGTTGCCGGCGCTTCATACGACGTGGGCTGCACCGCGCCGCTGACCGGCATCGGGGCGTTGCCGCCGATCGGCGACCTCCAAGCCGTGGTGTTGACCGGAATGCTTGCGATCGGCGACGCAAGGGCCGCCGCCGGCGGATTCGGAACCGATGCTGCCTGCTGCGGCAGCGCACCGGGCAGGAGTTGCCGACACTGTTCGCCCACCACGGCCGAGCCTTCCTTGGGCTCGAATCGAGCGATCAGCGTGATCTCCTTCTGCATTCCGCCCACCGCGTCCCACGGAATCCACACGCTATAGGAATGGCCGATTTTCGACTTGCTGTAATGGGCCGGAAGCTGGTCCGGCAAGAAGACGTACTTTCGGTCGGGCTTGGCGTTGTTCTGATCCCGGTCGCTCTCGTCGAAAGCGTAAACAACCAGAGTTCCGTCGACCTTGATGGGCTTCTCCTTCTTGCCCTCGAAAAACATCAACCGGCCGCCAAAACCGCGCGTCGCCGGCCGGTTGGCCTGCGTCAGCACCGTATCGGTCCAGAAGGCAACCACCTTGTCGGGCTTTCCGGGCTGCTCGTCCTTGTCGAAGGGCCACGAAGGCCAGGCCCCTTCGGCGGTCGATGTCAGACAACCAACAATCAACCAACAACGGACGACTCGTAGAATGTGTTTCATGAATCCATAACGATTGAGTGCGTCATGATGCGCGACCGCCGGTCGCGGCTTTGTGTTCTGTTCTCTTGCCTTACAGCAGATCGTTGCCGCATCATTGACCATAGAGTCTCTGCTCCGGTTGCTGGGCTGCCCCAGTCTGCTGATAGGTCGCCGGTTGGGCCGTGTTTGGATAAACCGGCTGCCGCGGATCGGTCGCAGGCAAGCGATAGGCCGCCGGTTGGACGACGTTCGGCGCGGCCGGCTGGAAAGCCTGTTGCGTCGCCGGCTTCGGGGCCTTGGCGTTGGGCGTCGGCACGAGCGGCCGCTCC
>CAYMQL010000663.1:0-1839 GCA_964392255.1 uncultured Planctomycetaceae bacterium
TGCCGTCCATAAACGGCAATGATGTTTACAGCAGTGGTGCAAGCACGCACCCTACTCGCTGGGACATACACCTTTGCCTCTAAAACCTTCCGCAAAAGGATAGCAGCGCCCGCGTCATCGCGCCGCAAAGTTTTGCCATACCGCCCATGCTCACATCGTTTGCGCGCCGCCGCGCTGGATTGCATGCCGCCCCGGGCGGTTTCCGGTTTTTTCGGATGTGCGGGCTGTAGCCGGCGCGCCGATATTGCCGTTAAGGGGAGGGTGCGACGTATGCGGACCGACGGTTTTTTCCTGCGCCTGCACTTCTTGGTTGCCGCAACCGTTTTGGCCGCCGGCGGATGCACGTCGTTCAGCGAGTACGTCCAAAACGGGTTCAAGGTCGGGCCCAACTACTGCCAGCCGGCCGCCCCCGTGGCTCAGCAGTGGATCGACGCGGCCGACGCCCGGATTAGCAGCCAGCCCGTCGATTTGCGTTGCTGGTGGTCGGTGTTTCGCGATCCGGCGCTCGATGGGTTGGTGGCCGCCGCCGTTCAACAGAACCTCACGCTGCGCCAGGCCGGCTGCCGCGTATTGCAATCTCGGGCGGCCCGAGCCATCGCCGCCGGCAACCTCTTCCCTCAACAGCAAGACCTTGCTGGAGGCTACGACCGCATGGCGTCGAGCAAAGCCGCCGGCAATCGGCAGGCCCTCGATAAGCAGTTCTACGACCAGTGGGACGCCGGCTTTAATCTGGCGTGGGAATTGGATTTTTGGGGACGTTTTCGCCGGGCGTTGGAGGCCGCCGACGCCGATCTCGAGGCCTCGGTCGCCGACTACGACCAAGTGATGGTCACGCTCTTGGGCGACATCGCCTCGACCTACGCCGAAATCCGCACGCTTCAACAGCGCATTTCGCTGGCGCAGCAGAATGTGCTGATCCAGCGCGAGACCTACGCAATCGCGGAGGCCCGATTCAAAGGCGGCCAGGTGAGCGAACTCGACGTGGATCAGGCCACCAGCACGCTGGCTCAAACCGAGGCCCTCATTCCGCAACTCGAATTGCAGCTTCGCCAGGCCAACAATCGCCTGTGCATTCTGCTGGGCACGCCGCCGAGCGACCTGTTGCCGGCGATTGGAAACGGGCCGATTCCGACGGCGCCGGCCGACGTGGTGCTGGGCATTCCGGCCGACTTGCTGCGCCGCCGGCCCGACATCCGCCGCGCCGAACGCCAGGTCGCGGCCGAAAGCGCGCGGGTCGGCGTAGCCGCCTCCGAGCTGTATCCACATCTCGGCATCACGGGCACAATCGCCTGTTCGGCCGAGCGGTTCAACGATCTATTCACCAGTCGCGCGATCGAAGGCGGCGTCGGCCCTTATTTCCAGTGGAATGTTTTGAACTACGGCCGGCTGTGGAACAACATCCGCCTGCACGACGCCCGACTCGCCGAGCTGATCGCGGCCTATCAGAATCGCGTGATCTCGGCCAATGCCGAGGTCGAGAACGGCGTCGCTCGATTCCTCCGCGGCCAGCAGCGCCGGCATTGGATGGGCGTCAGCGTCGACGCCTCGCAAAGGGCCATGAAGGTGGCCATGACACAATACCGAGCCGGCGTAATCAATTTCAACTGGGTCGCGCTGGTCGAGCAAAATCTCGTCCAACAACAAGACCTTCTGACGCAAGCCCAAGGCGAAGTGGTTCTAGGCTTGGTCGAAACCTATCGCGCCCTAGGCGGCGGCTGGTAGTCTGCCAGCGCGATGACGCAAAACAATAGAGAATAGCCGGGGGCTAAGAGCCCCCGGAATGTCAGTGCAAAAATACGCGCACCCTCCGGGGGCTGTTAGCCCCCGGCTGGGCTGCGC
>CAYMQL010000664.1:0-1071 GCA_964392255.1 uncultured Planctomycetaceae bacterium
ACTACGCGAAGAGTGGCCCATGCGTTCTACTCCTCGACGAGTTCGACGCGATCGACGTGGCCGTGCAGCCCGGCCAGCAATGGCTGCACGCCGGCGATCTGGTTTTTCGCCGCGGCGATCTTGAGGTGATGCGTTTGGCCGGCGTTTCGCGGCCCGAGGCGTTTCGCCGGGTTTGTTGGACCGCCCGTCAGGCGTTTCTTAGCGTTCGCAGGGTGGTCGAACAACAGGCCGTCCAGGCGTAGGCGATTTCTCGGCAACCACGTTGAAAAATCGCGGACGACATAAAAAAACTCTCGTCGGATGCTCTATTTTGCGACCTCCTCTCGCTACTCGATACCCGTAGTGGGATACACGGGAATCGATCCGGCATAGGCCGAATCGATGCCCGGCCGATTCTGGGGCAACCCTTGTTCCACCGGCGGCAGGCGGCGAAGGACCGCGCCACCTGCCGCATTGCCTGGGGCAGCGCCGATGGGAATGACCGGCGCCAACAACCGGTGCATTCCCGCATCATCGTCGGCTAGGGCGTCGTCTTCTGCGCTCGCCTCCGCAGAAGGCCCTTCGTCGGCGACAATCGCATGAATCGGCTCTGGCGACGGCGTTGCGGCGATCGGCCCGACCGGATTGGGCGGCGGCGCAGGTTCCGACGGTTCTTCCCGCGCTGACGCCGATGTGTCCGCGGATTCGCTTGGCCCGACTGGGCCCGCCATCTCCCATACCACCGGATAACGCACGATGTTGAACCCGAGCGAAAGCGCCGCCAGTATACACCCGATCAAAGTCGCCACTGACCTGGGCATATCTTTCCCCCGTGCTCCAGTTTTCCATCCGTCTACGTCAAAACCATACACGCTGGCTGCGCCGTGGCAAGCAAAAAAAACAGTAACGACCAACAAGGAGCGGTAAGATGCGAATAGCCGAAGCGGTTAGGTAAAGTCTAGTGGGCAACGCTTCGGTTTTTTTGATGATTTTAGGATTTCAAATTTTGAAATCGCTCCCATTTGCTAACCCCGAACCCCGAATCCCGAATCCCGAACCCCCAACCCCCCTCCCCAGGCCCCAAAACCCCAC
>CAYMQL010000664.1:1081-1832 GCA_964392255.1 uncultured Planctomycetaceae bacterium
ACTCGGATGTCGGCCGGGCCGCGTTCAGAAATGGCTCGCTCGATCGCGGCAAGTTGCTCGTTCGTAAGCTGCCAGTCGGCCGCGCGGGCCGACTCGCGAATTTGCTCGGGCCGCTTCGCGCCGCACAGCGCGGCTGTGATGCCCGGCTGATGGATCGTCCAATTCACCACGAGTTCGGCGACGCTTCGGCCCGTCGACGCGGCAATTTCTCGCAACCGGTCGACAAAATCCAGATTCCTCTGCAATTCTTCGCCCAAGAACATGGGATAGCGGCGTCGGCTGTCGTTCGGGCCAAACGTCTGATCGCGCCCGATCTTGCCGGCCAGCAATCCCTTCATCAGCGGCCAGTAGACCAGCACCGCCACATTGTGCCGGCGGCACCAGGGAAGCGCGTCTTGCTCGATTTGCCGCATGAGCATGTTGTAAGGCGGCTGGAACGCGGCCAGCGGACATTCGGCCCCGAATTCTTCAAGCTGGGCGAACGTGAGGTTCGACGCCCCGATGCTCCGAGCCTTGCCCTCTTCCATCAACCGCCGCAACGCCCCGGCCGACTCAGACACCGGCACATCCTTGTCGGGCGCGTGCAGATAGAGCAGCTCGACGCGGTCGGTTTGCAGCCGCCGCAGGCTTTCCTCGCATTCCGCGCGCAGCGTGGCGGGCCGGGCGTCGTGCGCCTGGCGGCCCTCGGCGTCCCAGTGCAGCCCGCACTTAGTGGCGATGACCATTTTGTCGCGCCGCCGTCCGAGCGCCC
>CAYMQL010000665.1:0-1827 GCA_964392255.1 uncultured Planctomycetaceae bacterium
CCTTGGCCTTGCCCTGGGCTGAAAGAACGGCAGGGCCTTCGGTCCACGAATACGATGATCTTTGCAGATGGATCAGGTTTTTGGGGAGCAGGCCGGTCGGGGCTACATCAGGATTGGCGGCGGTTTCGAACGGCGTCGAATGCGGGTCAAAACTCGGCCAATCCCGCTCCTTCGACCGCCGCGCAGGGAATCGCGGCAGGCTCCAGCCCTCGAGGGCGATAATAGCGCATGGTGAGCGCCTTTCGCACCGCCGCGACGCTGTCGTCGCGAACCAGCACCATAATGCAGCCGCCGAGCCCAGCGCCGGCGATTTGCGCCCCGACCACTCCCGGCGCCGACGACGCGATGTCGACCATCTGGTCGATCTCCGGCGTGCTGCACGCATAGGCGC
Source organism: uncultured Planctomycetaceae bacterium (assembly GCA_964392255.1). GTDB lineage: Bacteria > Planctomycetota > Planctomycetia > Pirellulales > Thermoguttaceae > CAYMQL01. Next base: position 392 of record CAYMQL010000665.1, read on the forward strand.
CGGGCTGCATCCACAGTTGAGCCCGGAGTACGCGCTGCGGATTTTCGCTGGCCAGATCGCCGAGAAGCCGTTGCAGATACTCGTCGCTCGCGTCTTGGCGGAATCGTTGATAAACGCCGTCGGCGCCCGGCCGGCTGACGCGGTCTCCGTCGTGGCTGATTCGCATCAGCGCGCCGAACTCTTCGACGCGCCCGGTCGCCAATAGATCGACGCACATGCGGCTGCGCAGTATTTCGGCGATTCCGTAAAGCAGCACGCCGCGGGGATGATAGGCCGGCGGCTCGGCGTGCGTCGCAAACGTCGCGTCCAGAAGCTTCGCATGATCGGGCGAGAGCATCTCGCGGAAGTCGTTGCGGGTCATCGTTTCGGGAACGCGCTGCAACCAGCGGTAAACGTCGCTGGTCGGATAGCCGAGTTTTTCCGGGTCGATGTCGCGAAGGTGCTGCACGGCGCCGGCGATTTCGGGGCAACGCTGTTTCAGCAGGGCCAGACCGAGATTGTAGCTTGCGATTCGGGCGTTGAACTCGTCGCGCGAGGCCGCGCTTTTGGCCGCCTTAACGTGGCTGTTGGCGATGACGACCGTGTAGCCGGCCGGGGCGTCGATGATTCGCTCGACGCGGAACGGCAGGTAGCCGACCTGCGCGATTTTTTCCCGTTGCCCGAGATAAATGGCGGCGTGATCGCCGGCCCCGCCCCGCGAACCGACGAACCACTCGCCCTCGCCGCACAGGTCGATGAACTGCTGGCTGGTCAAATCGAAATTGTTCAGCGCGATGGCCGATTGCAGCGTCGCGACGACCAGGGTCGAGCTGCTGCTCAGCCCGGCCGCCATCGGCACGTTGCCGGCCAGCGCCATGTTGACGCCGCGGACGCGAACGTCCTGGTAGCGGTGCTGAAGGCGGAGCAGGGCGGCCTTGATGTAGTTGCCCCAGGCGCCGGCCGACGCATAGACCATGTTCCGCACCCAGTCGCTGTTGACGAAATCGAGCCAGTCGCTCCAGCCCATCTGGCCCATGACCTCGGAGATGCGAAAGTGGACCGGCCGGAACTTGCCGGGCCGGGTGTTGACCGCAACCACCTGATCGTCGGCGCGCAGGCCGACGACGGCGACGGTTTCGCGGTCGATGGCGAGAAAATTGGTCATTCCGCCGCGGTGGTCGACGTGCCGGCCCATCAGATTGACTCGGCCCGGCGCCCGAACGATGCACACCTTCTCGTCGTCGCCGAAGCGTTTGGCGTAGCATTCGAGCACGCCGCGCAGGTCCTTGCATTTTTGCTGATGCAGGGTTGCGTCGTCGCCGTAGATTTGGCGCAGCCAGCGGCGCAAGGGCGGCCGATTGGCTTCGAGCTTTGCCAACCATTGCCGGACCGGGGCGTATTGGGCCGGCTTCAATTGCGGCCGGTCGACGACCGCCGCCGTCTCGCGCCGCGCCAGC
>CAYMQL010000666.1:0-1468 GCA_964392255.1 uncultured Planctomycetaceae bacterium
GCTCGTCGTGGCGGCCGACGTCCAAAATGTGCCCGGCCTGCATCACCACGATCCGGTCGGCCAGGGCCAGAATCGACAGCCGGTGGGTAATCAGGATCGTGGTCCGATGGTGGGTAAACTTTTCCAGCGCTTGCTGGATCGCCTGCTCGCTCTCCAGGTCGATCTGGCTGGTGGCCTCGTCGAGAATCAGGATGGGGGGGTCGCGCAAAATCGCCCGGGCCAGCGCGATCCGCTGCCGCTGCCCGCCCGAGAGACAATTGCCCAGCGCGCCGGCCGAGGTTTCGTAGCCCTGAGGCAACTCGTTTTCGATAAAACGATGGGCATGCGCCCGCTCGGCAGCCTCGATTACCTGCTGCCGGGTTGCCTTCGGCGAGCCGTAGCGGATGTTGTTGAAAATCGTGTCGTCGAAGAGCATCGTCTCTTGGGTCACCAACCCAATTTGACGCCGCACGTCGCGGACCCGCATCTCGGGCAGGGCAACCCCGTCGAGCTTGACAACGCCGGAAGTAGGGTCGGCAAACCGCGGAATCAGATTGGCCAGCGTGCTCTTGCCGCAGCCGTTGGGCCCGACGATGCCGATCGTTTCGCCGAACGCGATTTTCAGATTGATCTGATCGAGCACCAACTTGCCCGGCTGATAGGCAAAACTGACGTTCTCGAATGCCAAGTCGCGATGATGGCGGCGGAACGGGGCGGGCCGCTTCGGATCGCGGACTTCCGGCTGACGGTCCAACCGCGAGAAGATGCGGTCGGCCGCCGCGCTGGCCCCTTGCAAACTGCTAAAAATGTCGGACATCTTGCGCAGCGGATCGGCCATGCCGGCCATCAGCGCGAAGAACACGAGCATGGCCCCTTGGCTGATGGGGCGTTCGCTCATGCGAATTCCGAACAGGCTGGTTTCACGCGAAAGGATCAGCCAGGCGCCGGCGATCATCGCCACCGAAACAGTCGCAATGCCGAGTACCTCGGTCAACGGATGCGTCAGGGCGTCGTATCCGGCGATGTGCATCGCCTTTTGGTAGTAGCGTTTGTTGTTGTCGTGGAATCGTTTGCGTTCCTGCGGCTCGTTGGTAAACGCCTTGACGATCTTGATGCTGCGGAACGTCTCTTCGAGCGTGCCGTAGATCAGGGCAATTTCCTCCATCGCGCGGCGGTTGGCCCGTTTGAGCATCTTGGCCAGCCACCGAATCAAAAAAGCGGCCAACGGCGTGATGATCATCGTCAACAGCAGCAGCCGCCAACAAATCCACGCCGCGCCGGCCAAACAGGCGAGCATTTTCAGCGGCTCGCGAATCAGCTTGCCCATCAACGATTCGAGGCCCCGGGCGACGAGACTCACATCGTTGGTAAAACGGCTCATCAGATCGGCGGTGCCGTCCTCGCTGAACGCGGCCAGGTCCATCCGCAGCGTTCGGCGATAAAAAAGCTTCCGCAGGTCGAACATCGCGAGCTGAGCCATCCGAGCGGC
>CAYMQL010000666.1:1478-1827 GCA_964392255.1 uncultured Planctomycetaceae bacterium
CAGCAGGAGTGTGCCGAAAGCGGTCTTGGGCATGTAGCGATCGATGTAGGGCTTGGCGCCCCGATAGCCCCAGAGCGCCCATTGCTCGGCCGCCAACTCGGTTTCGTGATCGGCGATTTTGCCGTCAAGCTGTTTTGCTTGTCGGCCAGTCGCAGATGGCAAATCGGCCCGCAACTGGTCGAGCTGGGCCGACTTGTCCGCGATCGTCGTCTGGCTGTGCTCAATCCGCCCGTCGATCCACTCGTGCATCGACTTGCCCTGAAACACCACTTCGACCACGGGATACAGGCTGCCGATGTTCACACCCCAGAACAGGGCGACCACCAGGGCCGAGACGATCGTCGCGGCG
>CAYMQL010000667.1:0-1825 GCA_964392255.1 uncultured Planctomycetaceae bacterium
GGCCAGGATTTGGACCTCTACGTGCCTGGGGAACTCGATGTATTTTTCGAGATAAATATCGCCGTTGCCAAACGCGGCCTCGGCTTCGGCCTGAGCCTGTTGGATGGCCGACTTCAGGGCCAGGTCGTTCAGGGCCACGCGCATGCCGCGTCCGCCGCCGCCCGCCGCGGCTTTGATCAGCACCGGAAAGCCCAGCTTGTGGGCCAACGCGACCGCGGCGGCCTCGCCCTCGACCAGTCCTTCGCTGCCGGGCACGGTGGGAACGTCGACCTGTTTGGCCAGCTTTCGGGCGGCGTTTTTGTCGCCCAGCAGGGCCATCGCCTCGTGCGTCGGGCCGATGAACTCGATCTCGCAACTGCGGCAGATTTCAGCGAAGTGCGGATTTTCGGCCAGAAAACCGTAGCCGGGATGAATCGCCTGCACGTTGCCGATCTCGGCGGCGCTGATGACCCGGTTGATTTTCAGATAGCTGTCGGCGGCCTTCGGCGGTCCGATGCAATAGGCTTCGTCGGCCAATTCGAGATAGGCGGCCCCGCGGTCGGCTTCGCTGAAAACGGCCACGGTTTCGACGCCCAGCTCTCGGCAGGCCCGAAAGATGCGCAAGGCGATTTCACCGCGATTGGCAACAAGAATGCGCTTAAACACGGCTACTCCCGCGTATCGACTCGGAACAGGGGCTGGCCAAACTCGACCGGCGCGCCGTTTTCGGCCAGCACGGCCACGATCCGGCCCGAAAGCTCGGCCGGTATTTGATTGAAGACCTTCATGGCCTCGACGATGCAGACGGTCGTCTCGGGGCCGATGTGGTCGCCGACCTTCACAAACGGCGGCGATTCCGGATCGGGAGCGGCGTAAAATGTGCCCACCATCGGGCTCTTGACCACCACCATTCCAGTATTTTTATCTTCGGCGGCCGGCGTCGCGGGTGCCGGCTGTGGGGCCGGCTGCATTGCGGGCGCGGCAACCATCGCGACCGGCGCCTCCGCTCCGCCGCGGCGCAGTTGCACCCGCACGTCGCCTTGTTGAAGTTCCAACTCGGCCAGATCGTGCTCCTTCATCAGGTCGATCAGCCGACGGATTTTGCGAACGTCGAAAATGTCCTGGCCGGACGCAGCAGTTCCGCTCATAGAGTTCCTCTTATGCAATCACCGCATCGTTCAATCGTTTCGGGGCGTGGGTCAGGACTTCGTGTCCCGCGCGCGTCACCAACACGTCGTCTTCGATGCGGATGCCGCCCCAACCCGGCAGGTAGATGCCCGGCTCGACCGTCACGACCATCCCCGGCTTCAGCACGGTCTGGTTTTTAACGGCCAGCCGCGGCGCTTCGTGGACCAAAATGCCCAGGCCGTGCCCTAATCCGTGGCGAAAACGCCGACCGTAGCCGGCCTTGGCGATGATGGAGCGGGCGACGTTATCGACGTCGTGCGCCAAAACGCCCGGCCGGATCGCGGCAATCGCTCGGGTTTGAGCCTCCAACACTACCCTGTAAATCCGCTCGAATTTGGGCAACATTCTACCGGTCACTAGCACGCGGGTCAAGTCGCTTCGGTAAAGACCCTCGTTAGCGCCCCAGTCGATCAGCACGAAATCGGCCTCGCCGATCCGCCGCCGCGTGGGCGTGGCGTGGGGCAATGCCGCCCGCGGCCCAACCGCCACAATGGTGGGGAACGACGCCTCTTTGGCCCCAAACAACCGGCACTGGTGCTCCAATTCGTCGGCGGTCTCTTTCTCGGTCATCTCCGGCGTCAGCGTCGCTCGCAACACCGCAAACGCATCTTCCGCCTGACGGACCGCCACGCGAAGCCGGGCAATCTCGTACTTGTCC
>CAYMQL010000668.1:0-1820 GCA_964392255.1 uncultured Planctomycetaceae bacterium
TATTTTGCCGCGGGTTTTTTTATGCGCCGGGGTGGCACAGACGATAGGGGCTGTTTTTGGGTGCCACTGGCTTTGCCAGTGCCGGGAGTGCGGGTTGACGTTCGATGCTCCTGCGGGTTGAAGGAAGGCATGGCACATCGGAAGAAGGTGCGGCATTATCTCGAAGTCGGGCATCTTCACGAACGTACCTTTTCTCTCCCAGCAATTCGGTCAGCCGAGGGCTTTGTCGGCGTGCCGTGGACCGGAAATGGTCTTCGGCCTGATGCTACCTCGATGTGCCGGCACGACAGCAGTCTCCACATCTGCCGATGATTCACGATTTGCCGGAAGAGGCCATTGTCTGACAGCCGTCCGCACACAGCCAGTGGCACACTTTTCCAGCGCCACTCCGGCCGATGCCTCGCATAGCAAGGGTAGCTCCGGGAGCGTAAGCTGCCGTCCAAAAATAACTCCCCTCTCTCTTTGGGAGAGGGGCAGGGGGTGAGGGCAGATTGATACGACAAACACCAAAGTTGTTTTTGAACGGCCGCTAAGCCTCGCCGCTTCGCACCGCCCGGTCAAACATCCTCTTCGCTCGAATGCAGCCAGCGGCGCCACTCGGTGAAGTGTTCGATGCAGACGAGCAATCCATTGGCCACGGCCGAAAGCGGCTCGGTCGCGACGCGCACGGGCAGCCCGGTCTGTTCGTGCAGAAAGCGGTCGATGCGGCGCAGCAGCGCTCCGCCGCCGCAAAGCACCAGCCCGTTGTGAACCAGATCGGCCGCCAATTCGGGACTGCACCGGTCGATCGCGGCCTTGATTGCATCGAGGATTTCGCGGAGCGGCTCGCCGAGGGCCTGCCGAATCTCTTCGCTGGCGACCGTGGCGGTGCGCGGCAGCCCGCTGATGGCGTCGATGCCGCTCTGCTCGGCGACCAGCTCTTCTTCGAGCGGATAGGCGCTGCCGATCTGGATTTTCAATCGTTCGGCGGCCGGCAGTCCGATGCGCAGATTGAAGTGGCGGCGCAGATAGTCGACGATGGCTTGATCCATGCGGTCGCCGCCCGTTCGGATCGATTGCATGGCCACCGCATCGGCCAGGCTCAATACGGCGACTTCGGTCGTTCCGCCGCCGATGTCGCAGATCATGCTGGCCGTCGGCTCGGCGATCGGCAAACCGACGCCGACGGCGGCGGCCGCGGCCTCGGGCATGAGCCACACCTGACCGGCCCCGGCGCGGTGGACGCTGTTGAAAACCGCTCGCTTTTCAACCGGGGTGATGCAGCCGGGTACGCCGACCAACACCCGCGGACGCATCCATCGCCCCGGCCGCTGCGCCTTGCGAAACAGATAGCGCAGCATCGCCTCGCAAAGCTCGAAGTCGGCGATCACACCGCCGCCGAGCGGGCGAACCACCGCGATCGAGTCGGGTGTGCGGCCTTCCATCTGCTTGGCCAAGCGGCCGACGGCGCAGCCGCCCGAAAGAATCTGATTTGTGCCCTGCTGCACGGCGACCACCGACGGTTCGTCGAGCACCAGTCCTTCGCCGACCACGGATATAAGCGTGTTGGCCGTCCCCAAATCGACGGCCAGATCGGAGCGAAACCGGCTTAAGAGGTTTTGGAGGCGGAGCATCCGTGCTCGCTATCAGGATGAAGTAGGAAGGATGAAGAATGAACGAATAACGGAGAATCGACAAGCGTAGGGACGCCGATCATTCCGACCGTCGGGGCGCCCTCGAGCTTAAACTCGTACAGGTTCAGCTCGAGGTAGAGAAACAAGATGCCCACCAGTACGGCAACCAGCGCAATCGCCAGCAAGACCGTGTAGAGGTCCGGGCGA
>CAYMQL010000669.1:0-1806 GCA_964392255.1 uncultured Planctomycetaceae bacterium
GAGATTGCCGTGGTCGAGCCGCCAGAGTACGTTCTGCGTTTTGTCGCCGCTGTTGCCCAAGTTCGCGGCCTTGCGACCGGCGTAGTATTGCTTCCAAGTATTTGCGCCGGCGCCTTCCCAGCCGTGCGTGATCGAATCGCCGATGAAGATCACATCGACGTCGCCCTGTTTGATCCGGGCGTTGATGGCCTCGTGGCGCTCGCGGCAGGCCTCGCTGGTGCGCTGCATGGGAACGACGGCCGCGTTGGTCGGCGCGTCGTCGGCAATCGCCGCCGCGAACGAAAGCCCCGCCGAAAGAATCCCGACCGCCAAACACGAGAACAACCGCATGCGTTTCATGTGCGAACTCCTGAGCAATGGAGAAACGGGCGTTATTGGGCCGGAAAACCGCCCGCCCGACATGCCGGGCGATTTGAGCCGTCGCCGTAAAGCGTAACGCGCGCAAAGCGGCTGTGCAAGTCGATCCCGCGGCGGATAACGCCCAATCTACAACAGCGATTCGAGCACGACGGCCAGTTCGGCGTCGCTCAGATCGCGCGGATTGCCGCTCATGCTTGCGCCGCGCGAGCTTTTTACGAGCGCCGGAATATGCTCCCGGCCGACGCCGACCTGCGAAAGCCGCCGCGGTACGCCCACCCGATCGCAAAGCCGCTCGATCCGCTCTAAGAACGCCACGGCGGCCTCGGCCGGATTTTTCTGATCGCAACCGAACGCTGCGCGGCCGAGTTGGGCAAATTCGGCGAGACAAACCTGCATGTTCGCGCGAATCGCCGCGGGCAAAAGCAGCGCGCAGGCCGCTCCGTGCGGCACGCGGCAATGCGTGCCCAGCGCGGCCGCCACGCCGTGCGCCATTCCCAACCCCGAGTTAGCCAGCGCAACGCCCGACAGAAAAGCCGCATGCGCCATCGCCTCGCGGGCCGGACGCGATGCGCCGTTTTCGACCGCCTCGGCCAGCGCGGGCACGGCCATTTCGATCCCCTCGACAGCCAGCGCCCGGGGGATCGGCTGCCGCTTGCGCGACACGTAGCTTTCGATCAGTTGCGTGACGGCGTCCATGCCGCCGGCCGCGGTCACGCGCGGCGGAACCGTTACGGAAAGCTCGGGATCGATCAGGGCGATGCGCGGCATCAGCCGATCGTCGCGAAGGCTTTTTTTGAACGGCGGGTCGTAGCAGGAAACGACCGCGTTCTTGGTGGCCTCGGCGCCGGTGCCGGCCGTCGTGGGCATTGCCAAGACCGGCAGCGGCGGGCGGACGATTTTCAGCCCACGGCCGACGCCCTCGAGGTAATCTTTGACCGTCGGGCTAACGCAATTCATCGCCATAGCGGCCGCAGCCTTGGCAAGATCGATGGCCGCCCCGCCGCCGACCGCGACCAGAAAGTCGCCCTCGTCCGGCCGTTGCGCGCGGATGCGATCGGCCGTCCGGTCCACGTCGTCCACCTCGGGCTCGTGCAAAATCGTCGCCAGCGCGACCGATTCCACGCCTTCAGTCTGCAAATAGCCGGCGATTTCGCGCATGACCGGCTCGGCAACCGCCTGCGGCAGCCCGCATACCAAAAACGCCCGGCGGCCCAACGAGCGACCAAGCGAGCCGACTTCCCGCCGCCGTCCCCAGCCGAAGACAACCCGCCGCGGAACCAGCAGATCGTAGGAAAGAATGGTCTCCATGATGCGTCATTAGACCGAATTGTCCGCAAAAATCAATGCGAACCATGGGTATATTGCGGATCAGAAAGCAAATGTCGTTTAACGGCCGACGGCGCGTCGGCGGCTATTGCGTGTCAGGTAAATAATGTCGCAATAGCC
>CAYMQL010000670.1:0-1804 GCA_964392255.1 uncultured Planctomycetaceae bacterium
TTCCCCAGGGCGTTGCCCTGGGCTGAGCGAATTGCCGCACCGTTGGTGCGGCTCGAAAATATGCGTCATCGAACAAAACTTGGATGCTTTCTCGCAACAACCAAATCCATCTTTTTAGCAGTCCAGCCCCCGGCTATTACGAGATTGTACACCTGAGAGTCAATCAAGGAGATGCCGTCTACTCCTCTTCTTCTTCCTTCATCTGCGCCTTGGCGATGATCTCTTGCGTGACGTTGCCGGGCACGATGTCGTAATGGCTCAGCTCGATCGAGTAGCTGCCGCGGCCGCCGGTGATGCTCGACAGGCTGCGGGCGTACGTGGTCACTTCGGCCAGCGGCACTTCGGCGATCACGGTCTGCAAGTCGCCGCCGGCCGAGTCCATACTCAGCACCCGGCCGCGGCGGCCCGACATGTCGCTGTTGATGTCGCCCACGTTGCCGGTGGGCACCGTGACCTCGATCCGCACGATCGGCTCCAGCAGGGCCGGCTTGGCCGTTTGGAACACGTTGCGAAAGGCCATCGAGGCCGCCGTCTTGAAGGCCTGCTCCGAACTGTCGACCGGGTGGTGTTTGCCGAAGTGGACTTCGATGCAAATATTCTGCACCTTGTAGCCGGCGATCACGCCGCGTTCGAGCCGTTCGCGAAAACCCTTTTCGATGGCCGGCATGAAGTTGCCGGGGATCGTGCCGCCGACGACCGAGTCGACCCAGAGGAAGTTGTTGGCCTCGTCGTAATGGGTTTCCTTGAGCGAGGGGAAGCGGGTTTTATTGGCCCACTCCTCGACGTTGACGTCCTTGGGCAGGGGATACATGCGGATGTGCACTTCGCCGAACTGGCCGCGGCCGCCCGTCTGCTTCTTGTGGCGATACATGCCCTCGGCGTTGGTCTGAATCGTCTCGCGATAGGGGATTTTCGGCTCGCGGGTCTCGACTTCGACTTTGTCGCGGCGTTTGAGCCGCTCGCGGATGATCTGCAAGTGCAGTTCGCTCATGCCGGTGATGACCATTTCCTTGGTCTGCGGGTCGAGATCGCGGTGGAAGGTCGAATCCTCTTCGCAAATCTTCTGCAACGCGCCGGAGAGCTTGCCTTCGTCGCCGCGGCTCTTGGGCGTGGCGGCCAGCCCGACCATCGGCGTCGGGAACGGGATCGGCGGCATCGCCAACTCGCCCAGCGAGGAGCCGGTGTGCAGGTCTTCGACCTTTGCGACGGCCACAATGCCGCCGGGGCCCACTTCGTCGATCGGCGAGGTGTCTTCGGCTTGCACCGCCAGCAACGCCCCGAGCTTGACCGGCTTCCGCACGCCGACGACCGGAAGCGTTGTGTCTTTCTTCAGCGTGCCGGAGAAGACGCGGATGTAATTGAGCTTTTGCACGAACGGGTCGATGCGGGTCTTGAACACCTGGGCGACCAGCGGTCCGGCCGGATCGGCCTTCACGTCGACCTCTTCGCCCGCGGCGTTTTTGGCCTTGCGGACCACGGCGTCCGGCGGCAAAGCACAAAGGGCCAACGCCTCGATTAGCTCGGGCACGCCGACGCCCGTCTTGCCCGACGCACAGACGATCGGAATCAGCGAGCCTTGTGCCACGGCCTGGACGATCAGACGCGAAACTTCCTCGTCGGTCGGCGGCGTGCCCTCGAAATAACGCTCGGTCACGGCCTCGTCGACTTCGATGATCGTCTCCAAGAGCGACTCGCTAACTTCGGACGGATCGATCAGTGCCCCGGCCGAATCGGCAGGCGGCTTGAGCGTGCTGGCCACGCCGCGGAACTCGGCGCCCTGGCCCAGCGGCACGTTCAGCAGCAC
>CAYMQL010000671.1:0-1798 GCA_964392255.1 uncultured Planctomycetaceae bacterium
GGGGGCAGGCGCTGGACGAACGGGCCGATCTGTATAGCTTTGCTTGCACAGTCCATGAGCTGCTTGCGGGTAAGCCCCCATTTACGGGGATGAATATCAACGACCTGCTGATGAAGCACCTGAAGACGTCGCCACCCCCATTGGAGGCATTAAATACGAACGTTACGCCGGCTTTTGCTCAGTTGTTGCGGCGTTCGATGGCCAAAAATCCGAAGGATCGGCCGGATTCGGTGGGTGACTTTTTGCGGGAATTTCGTACAATGCGAGTTTTCCGAACGACGCCGCAGGGCAATTTCTGGAAAAGTCCCAGCCCGGGAGCCGACAAAGCATAAGATGGCAGCCAGCGAACACCGACTATCGTTTGAACGTCCGATCTACGAGCTGGAAGCCCGGCTCGAAAAGCTCGACGCCAAGACCGAGCCGAGCTTCGAGGTCCGCAACGAGGTCCGCCGGCTGCGGCGCGAGTTGGTCGAGTTGACTAAGCGGATCTACGGCCATCTGAAGCCGTGGGAGACGGTCGAGGTTGCGCGGCATCCCGATCGGCCGATGACGACCGATTACCTCGAACTGGTCTTCGAGGATTTCACCGAGTTGCACGGCGACAAGTTTTTTGGCGACGACCGGGCGATCCGCACCGGCTGGGCCAAGCTCGACGCCTATAAGGTGTTGGTGGTCGGGCATCAGAAAGGCAAGAACTTGAAGGAGCGCAGCCTGTGCAACTATGGCTACGCCCATCCCGAGGGATATCGCAAGGCGATGGCCAAGATGCGGCTGGCGGCCAAGTTCCACATGCCGGTCGTTTGTCTGATCGACACGGGCGGGGCCTATCCGGGCATTGGGGCCGAAGAACGCGGCCAGGCCCAGGTGATCGCCAGCTCGATGTACGAAATGTCGCGGCTGCCGACGCCGGTGATTTGCGTCGTGATCGGCGAAGGCGGGTCGGGCGGCGCGCTGGGCATCGGCGTCGGCGATCGCGTGGCGATGTTGGAGCACGCCTATTATTCGGTCATCAGTCCCGAGGGCTGCGCCGGCATCTTGTGGAAGAGCCATACGTTCAAAGAAAAGGCGGCCGAGGCGCTGAAAATGACCTCGAAAGACCTGAGCCGGCTGGGCGTCATCGACGCGATCATCAACGAACCGCTGGGCGGCGCCCATCGCGACCACCACCTGATGGCCAGCCGGTTGAAGCTCTATCTGCGAAGCACGCTTCGCGAGTTGGTCGGCCAACCCATTCCCGAGTTGCTCGAAGGCCGGTATCAGAAGTTTCGCAACTTCGGCGTTTTTCTCGAAGGCGGGCATCTCAACGGCCCGCAGCAAGAACCGGTTGCCGCTTCTGAAGAAGGCGCCGATCGCCTTGTCGCGGTTCAACAGGCCGCCTCGTAAAGCGACCGTTGGTCCGTTCATAAAGCCGCGACCGTTGGTCGCGCCCATTAAGCGTCGACCAGTGGCCGCGCCCGGAAAGGCTGTGCGGCCTCCCATGTTCAAAGCGGTTTGATAGCCGGGCGTTTGCTTAGGCTGCCCCAACGGGGCAGCCAGTTCTTCTAGCCCAGGGCAGCAACGCCCTGGGGAAATTGGCCCAACCAACACCGTGCCGTTGGCCCAACGGGCCAAAAATTCTCCAGGGCGAACGGTTGGCCCGTTGGGCCGATGTGCATTTCTCGCGATCTCCTTCCCCAGGGCGTTGCCCTGGGCTTGGCGAACGGCCGGGCCTTCGGCCCTCGACGGACAACGTTGGCCGCCTATTTCGTCGTCCCTGAAATTGTGCGTGCAAGCCGGCAAAGATGGGGTGGAACAATGC
>CAYMQL010000672.1:0-1798 GCA_964392255.1 uncultured Planctomycetaceae bacterium
AAAGTCGAGACCATGGTCGATGTCACCAACGCTCAGGCCCGCGCGCTGGAAGAAGAAGTGAAGACGCGGTCCGAAGACGCCAAGAAGTTCGGCAATTCGACCGTCGATCTCGAGATGATGCGAGCCGACATTCGGAACCTGGACGAGCTTCTGGCCGGTATTGCGACCGAACGCGAGCGGCTCCGGGTCGAGATTCGCTCGGCGGCCCGAATCAGCCTGCTGCTGTTGGCCGAGGAGCCGAACGTGCCGTCGAACACCGGCAGCCGCCTCGCCCTGTCGGCCATTGCGGCGCTGCTTGCGTTGTGCTGCCCGGCCGGCTTCGTGGCCTTGATCGATTCCCGTGCCAAGCGCATCAATACGTGCAAGGACGTGTCAGGCGGACTTCGGCTTCCGGTGATCGGGGCCGTGCCGCTGATTCCCAGTCGGGTGCTGAGTCAACTCGGCACGCCGTCGAAGCGTTGCCAAAGCTGGCACGTTCGGCTGACGGAATCGGTCGATGGAATCGCGGCCCGCGTGCTCCGCAAGGCCGACACCGAACAGTGCCGCGTCGTGATGGTCTCGAGCGCCGCCAGCGGCGAAGGCAAGACCACGCTGGCCACTCAGTTGGCGCTAAGCCTGGCGCGTGCCGGGCGGCGCGTGGTGCTGGTCGACTTCGATCTGCGTCGGCCCGCGTTCGACGAGATATTCGGTCTTCCGCTCGAGCCGGGCGTCTCCGAGGCGCTCCGCGAGCAGAACGACGTCGGCGCGTTGGTCCACGAAATCCCCGACAGCAATCTGAGCGTCGTGACGGCGGGCCGTTGGGACCGTGCCGCACTGGCCGCCTTGTCCAACGGATCGGCCGCCGCGATGTTCAAAGAGCTTCGCCAGGATTACGAGTTTGTCGTCGTCGATACCAGCCCGATTCTTCCGGTGGCCGACGCCCGGTTCGTCAGCCAGCACGTCGATTCGGTCGTGCTGTCGGTGTTCCGCGACGTTAGCCGGGCCCCGAAGATTCAGGCCGCCTGCGAAATCCTCGAGGCGTTCGGCGTGCAAAGCATCGAGGCCGTGGTCACCGGACCGAACGACAACGTCTACGACAAGCACATGGGTTACGAATCCACTATTCCCGCCTAACCGCGGTTAAAAAACCATGAACCACCCTGCCGTACGCCTGTGTTTGGTTGCCGCGTTGATCGTCGCGACATGGACCATCAGCCGCCTTGTGAGGGCGCAGACGGTGCCGCCGCCGGTCGTCGCTCCGGAATGGAGTTTCCGCGAGATGCCGCTTCAGCTCGGCAAGTGGACCGGCGAGCCGACGACGTTGGACCCGGAAATCGCCAAGGCCACCGGCGCCAATGTGCTGGTCGACCGGCTCTATCGCGACGCTCCCGGGCACAGCATTAGCGTGCATACGGCAAGCTTTCTCGACATCGGCGAAGGCATGTTCCACCACCCTCACAACTGCTACCGATCTCACGGGTGGGATAAGCTTTCCGACACGTACGTCAAGATTCCCAAGTCGGAGAATGCCGATATTACCATACGGCTGACGTCGTGGCAGAACAAAGAAACCAAAGAGCGAATTTGGGTCGCCTACTGGTATCAACTGGGCTCGAAGGTGGTTTGCAGCAACTATCAGATGGGCGTCATCCGCTGGGACCTGCGGGGCAAAACCGAGTGGCCCGAGCTCATGAAAATCATGCTGCAAACGACGAACATCGACAACGAAGACTCCCGAACGTTGATCCTCAATTTGGCCGAGCAAATCGCCAAGTGGTTGAACCAGCCCGAGCATCGCAAGTTTTTAGACCGCTGGTCG
>CAYMQL010000673.1:0-1796 GCA_964392255.1 uncultured Planctomycetaceae bacterium
GCATTCATCCTTTTGTTTGCCGCGTGCCTGCTGACTCCCGCATCGCTCCAGGCCCAAGTGGTTCGTCTGCCGGCGGTCGAGCCGTCTTCTGCGTATCCGCCGGGCCAATTGGTTTCGCACCCGGACTCGTCGGCCGAGATTTTGCAGGCCCCGAGCGAGAGCGACGTTGCGCCCGCCGCGCCGGCGGCCGATCCGCCGCAGCTTCCGCGGGGCGCGCGCAACGGCGTGTTCCAGAAAGTTTCGGCCGACGCGACTTGGCTTGCGCCCGGCGGCGACCGCAGCATGGGCCAGACGGATTTGCAACTGCAAGCCGTTTTTGCGCTGCCGTGTCCGAAGCCCACCTCGCCGCTGGTCATCACGCCGGGCTTTGCCGTGCATTATTTGGACGGCCCGGAAGGGGCCGATCTGCCGCCGCAACTGCACGAGGGCTATGCCCAGTTCCGCTGGCTATCGCAGGTGACGCCGCAGCTCGGCCTCGATCTGGCCCTGACGCCCGGCTGGTACAGCGACTTCAACCAATCGAGCAGCGAGGCGTTTCGGCTGACGGCCCATGCCGCGGCGGCGTGGACCTGGACCGACACGGCCAAGATCGTGCTCGGGGCGGCGTATCTCGATCGGCCCGATGCGGAAGTCATTCCAATCGGCGGCCTGATTTGGACGCCGACGCCGGAGGTGAACTTCGACCTGGTGTTTCCACACCCGAAGATTTCGCACCGCATTCATCTTTGGGGTCCCTGGGCGTCGCCGCCCGGCGACGCGGTGCAGGATTGGGTCTATCTGGCGGGCGAGTTCGCCGGCGACGCCTGGGCCATCCGCCGCATCGACGGCCGCGACGACCAAGTGGTGTTGAGCGACTATCGCGCGATCCTCGGGCTGGAGCGCAAGGTGCTGGGGGGTGTCAGCTCGCGGGTCGAGGCGGGCTACGTGTTCAGCCGGCGCGTCCGCTACAGCAGCGGCGCGCCCGATTATCGCCCCAACGATACGCTGCTGTTCCGCGCCGGTTTGACATACTGATGCACTTGGCGTATGCTTTGATGTATGAGAACGACCATTCGCTTGAACGACGAGCTGCTTGCCAAGGCCAAAGAGGCCGCGCTGCGAAGCGGCCGAACCTTGACCGCCCTGATGGAAGATGCGCTGCGACAGGCCTTGTCCCGCGGTCCGTCGCCCAAGAAGCGACGGCCGATTCGCTTGACCGCCTCGGGCAAAGGCTGGCTGAAGCCCGGCGTCAGTTTGGACAGCACCGCCGAGCTCCTGGATATCATGGACGGCATCGATGCTCCTGCTCGACGTTAATGTGATTGTCTACGCATTTCGCAAGGACGGTCCGCAATACGATCTGTACGCATCCTGGATGCGCGATCTCGTCAATGGCGATCGAACTTTTGGCGTACCGGATCTGGTGCTCAGCGGATTTCTTCGAATCGTGACGCATCCTCGCGTCTTCGTCGAACCCTCTTCCTTCGACGAAGCGTTGACCTTTGCGGAACAACTGCGGCAGAGTCCGGTCTTCGTGCCGAGTGCCCCCGGCCCGCGCCATTGGGGCATCTTCGCCGAACTATGCCGAGTGACGGGAGCTCGCGGCAATCTCGTGCCCGACGCCTATCTGGCGGCGTTGGCCATCGAGTCGGGCGGCGAATGGATCACCACCGATCGCGACTACAGCCGGTTTCCAGGACTGCGCTGGCGGCTTCCTCTTTCCTGACCGGGGCGTCAAACCGGAACGAACGGCTAGTGCTTTGTCTACCTTTGATTTAAGGATTGAGTGCCACTGGCTATGTCAGTGCTTTGCTTGG
>CAYMQL010000674.1:0-1790 GCA_964392255.1 uncultured Planctomycetaceae bacterium
AATAGCCGGGGGCTAACAGCCCCCGGAAAGTGCTTGGATTGGCGGCTTCGCTCCGAGGGCTGTTAGCCCAAGGCTATCTTGCTAGGACATGACTTTCCTGAGACGCAATTAAGCCCCGGTGGTGGTCGAAACTTGCCAAAACTGCTACGCTGCTGGGGTCGGGACCGCTTCGGGAAGACGGGCGGAAAACGCCGTCCGAAGCCGCGTTTTTCGCTCCGAATCAAACGACGTCGCTTATCGAGTCGCCGGTTGCCGCCATGCCTGCCAACCTGACCCAACAATATCTGAAGGCCGAAGAAAATTATCGTCGGGCGGCCAGCCTCGAAGAGGAGCTGCAATGCCTTCAGACGATGATGAAGGAAATCCCCAAACACAAGGGGACCGACCACCTCCAGGCCGAGCTCAAAACCAAAATCGCCAAGGCCAAACGCGAGCTGGCCGCCGAAAAGAGTTCGGGAAAAAAGACCCACGGCCTTCGGATTCCGCGCCAGGGCGCCGGCACGGCGATTCTGCTGGGCGGCCCGAACGCCGGCAAGAGCCAGTTGTTGGCCAGTCTGACCCGGGCGACGCCCGAGATCGCGCCCTATCCGTTTACGACCACCGTGCCGGCGCCGGCCATGATGCCCTGGGAGGACGTTTCGGTGCAACTGATCGACGCGCCGCCGATCACGGCCGACTACTTCGACGCCCACATGCACAATTTGATCCGCGCTGCCGACCTCGCCTTGCTGCTGGTTGATCTTGAAAGCGACGGCGGCATCGAACAGTGCCAAGACGTTTTGGACCGCCTGGGCCAAACGAAAACCCGGCTGGCCGCGCGATCCTGCCTGGACGAGCAAGACGTCGGCCTGTCCTTCACGCAAACCTTCCTCGTGCCGAACAAGATCGACGCGCCCGGCGCGCCGGAGCGGCTCGCGTTGTTGCACGAGTTGTTGCCGCTGGAGTTTTCCGAGTACGTCGTCTCGGCCGCGCACGGCACAGGACTCGAGACGCTACGGACGGCGATCTATCAAGCGATGGACGTGGTTCGGGTCTACTCGAAACTGCCCTCGGCCAAAGAGCCCGACCGCGACCGGCCGTTCACCCTGCGCCGCGGCAGCACCCTGTTGGAAATGGCCGCGATGGTCCACAAGGATTTCGCCGAGGGCTTGAAGTTCGCCCGCGTCTGGGGCACGGCCGTCCACGACGGCACCCAGGTCAAAGCCGATTACGTGTTGCACGATCGAGACGTGGTGGAATTGCATGTGTAGGGATGAGGGACGAGGGGCGAGGGACGAGGGGCGAGGAGAAGTATATATGGCCGTAAGTAGCTACAAGGATTTGATGGTTTGGAAAAAAGGAGTGCAACTCGCAAAGGCCGTATACCAATTGACGGCAACATTGCCCAAGCAAGAAGCGTTTGGTCTCAGCAGCCAACTGCAACGTGCGGCGGTTTCAATTCCCGCCAATATTGCCGAGGGCCATGCGCGCGGAAGCACAAAGGATTTTCTGCGATTCCTGGCGATTGCCCGCGGTTCGCCGGCCGAATTGGAAACGCTATTGACGCTGACTGTAGAATTAGAACATAGCCGGGCCGAAAAGGCCGGTGAAATCATACGCCAATGCGACGAAATAAGTCGAATGCTCAGCGGCTTGCGGAGTAGTCTAAAACGCCGATTGGATCGTGATGTCTAACCCCTCGCCCCTCGCCCCTCGCCCCTTGCCCCTCGCCCCTTGCCCCTAATCCCTCGCCCCTCGCCCCTAATCCCTCGCCATGACCAACGCCGAAATCGCCGCCGCCTTCGAGGAAG
>CAYMQL010000675.1:0-1780 GCA_964392255.1 uncultured Planctomycetaceae bacterium
GCTGTCAAAAGTTGTCTGTGCCGGTGGAACTGCTTGGGCTACAGCAGTGAAAAGAAAGGCCGGTAGACAGCAAAGCACGACGCCACAAGAAATCTTACCTAAACCTAATACTACAGCGCTAACTTGAGTCCCATTTACATACAGGGGTTTTGGTCAGTTTGATGCCCATGTTCCGCAGAATTCGACGTTTTCGCTGGATATGGCAACGGCGCGCCTGGGCGTTGCGATTTTGCACGCCTGCGAGCAGCGCCGCCGTGCGATGCAGCAGACGCGACGAGACGCGGCCGTCGAGCCACCACGAGCGAATCAACGCCGACACGGCCGTGTGGACTTGGCAGACCGTCCATTCGGGATTTTTTTTCCCGCAGCCGTTGATTCGTCTCGGCAAGAAACAAGTAGCTGATCGAACTGAGAATCAAATGTCGCTTGAGGCCCGGATACCGCCGTCCTTCGTAATGAGCCAGGCCGACTTCGCCTTTGTCGTCCTCGAAGCAGCGTTCGACGCGCCAACGCGAGAAGGCCGCCAGAAGGATTGCGCCCGCCGATGTCTCCGGCGAGGCATTGCTCACGAAGAACTTGATCTCGGACGGATCGAGTACGTTGCGGGCAACCACCAAATGCCACGGGCCGATGGGCAGGCCGTCCGGGCCTTGAAGGAAAAACGTCGCCTGCTTGACCTCCCAAAGAATCGGTCCCTTGCGGCCGTCCTTGACGCGATACCGCACCCACTCTTGGTCGCGCAATTCCGGCGAGTATTTGAGCATGTTCTCTACGGTGATGGCCGGACGACTGCCGGAGACGATTCGCGGCGTCTTGCGGCCCCGGCCACGGCCGCGACGAAAGGGCCGATCCGTCACGCGCGGCGGAACAATCCAACCCATCAGAGTGCGCGGCACTTCGGCCGCGAACCGCTGCTCCCGACCGTCCAAGGCCCGCAAAAACGCGGGTTTTCCGCCATACCACTCGTCGAACGTCAGCCAAGCGAACCGCACACCATTGGCCCGCGCACGATCGTACAACTCCAAGGCGATTTCCGTTTTGGGACGATAGGTCATTCCCTCGGGAATCTTCGCCTCGCGGCAACGCGCGGGATCGCACGCCCAGCTTTCCGGCAGGAACAACTCGCCGTCGAGCAAACAGTGAAAATCATCCGCGGCATAGGCCAAATGCACCGTGACGATCCCGTTCTCCTGCTTGCCGATCGTGCCCAAGTATTGCCGTTGCACGCCGGGCGTCTTATTCCCCTGCTTGACGAAGCTGGTTTCGTCAATGACGCCCACGGAATGCGGATCGGAATGATCCTCGGCGACAATCTGCTGCAAGCGGTCGCGGGCCAAATCTTCCCGCCAACGATGCTGGCTGAGGAACTCCTGAAGGGTTCGCACGGGCACGCCGGCCGCCAGGGCGATCGGCTCGACGCTCTTTCGCGGCAAATCGGAAAGCTGCCCGTTGACGTAGACGGCCAGATGTGCCCGCGTGTCCTTGCGGGCAAAACAGTCGTCAAAGCGCTTCAGAAAACGGGCAAGCATCGGCTGCAATCCACGAATCGTTTTGGCGTCCATGTCTGGTCCTCCTTGACTCAGCAGGACATAAGTTTCGCCATTTTACCCAATCAAATCAATATCAACTTAGCGCTGTAGTATTAAATGAATGTAAAAATATATGGGATTGTGTTTTTCCCCCCACCACAAATGTTAAGCAATCGAAATGTGGCGTTTCCGAAGTCAGTAATAGGAAAGGGTGGGATTTTCATCAGACAAGAGATAAAAGTAATAAAGGT
>CAYMQL010000676.1:0-1777 GCA_964392255.1 uncultured Planctomycetaceae bacterium
AGACGTCTTATGACCTTGGCCATGTAATGTAAGTCATTTGTTCAGAAAGTGCAGAATGCTGAAAAGTGGGAGAAAATGATGATCAAACGCACGTGCTTTCTGGCGGCGTTTGCGGCGATGGCGCTCGCCAATATCTGTTGGGCCCTCGACACGGTCAAAACGACCAAAAGCACCTTGGCCGGCCGGATCACCGCCGTAAGCCCCGTGCAAATCACCCTGGAGCAGAGCGCCGGCGGCACAACCAAGACAATCGAGGCCGATCAGGTGCTGATGGTCTACTTCGATCGGGAGCCGTCGGAGTTGCGAACCGCCAAAACCCACCTGTTGGCCGGGCGTTATCCCGAATCGCTGGCGGCGCTCGAACGCATCAAGGCCGACGACTCGGGCCGGCCCGAAATCCGCCAAGACATTGATTTCTACAAAGCCCTGTGCCGGACGAAGCTGGCCCTGTCGGGCAATGGAAAAATCGCCGACGCCGGGCGGTTGATGAAAAGCTTCGCCGACGGAGAGCGCGATAGCTTTCACTATTTCGAGGCCTCTGAAACGGTAGGCGATCTGTTGACGGCCGTCGGCCAATACGCTCCCGCCGTGGAATATTATCAGCGGCTCGAACGGGCGCCGTGGCCGGCCGTTCAGATGCGCGGCGCCGCGGCCGTCGGCCGCGCGCTGTTGCCCCAGGGCAAGACCGACGAGGCCGCGGCCGCCTTCGATCGGGTCGTCGCCCTCGAATCGAACGATGCGGCCGCCGAACGGCAGCGCACCTTCGCCAAATTGGGCAAGGCCGCCGCGATGGTCGCCGACAAAAAACCGGCCGAGGCAATCATAATCGTCGAGGAAGTTTTGCAAACAGCCGATCCCGAGGACGCCTCGCTCTTGGCCATGGCCTACAACGTGCTCGGCACAGCCCACCGGCAAGCCGGACAGGTCAACGAGGCGTTGCTGGCGTTCCTGCATGTCGAGGAACTGTATCCGTCGGTCTGGGACGCTCGGGCCGAGGCCTTGGCCAACCTTGCCGAGTTATGGGGGCAGGTTCGCCGCGCCCAACGGGCCGAGCAAGCCCGGCAAACGCTCCGGCAAGAGTATTCCGAAAGCCCTTGGGCAAAGAAGGCGGCCGCACCGTAACCTATTGCAGAGGAAATCTTTAAGCAAATGCGGCAGTGTGCGGCCGCAAAAATGCCGAAACAATAATGTATTCCTCGCGCTCCGCACGAGGTCTTGCCCGCCGTGAATGCTTAATGGTAGCCGAAACACGCGGCGAACAAGATCGCCGGCTAAACGGTGGTGAGAAATGCGGGCTTTTTGTATGGTTTAGAAAACAGAACATTTCCGGCTGCTATGGCCTTGGAGATTCCTATGCGTCATCCTATTTCGCGGCGGACCTTGGCGGCGATATTCTGCTCGCTATTGCTTCTGGCGGCGGTGCCGGCGTTTGTATCGACCTCGGCCCCGTTCGGGTCTTCGCCCGCCTGGGCCGCCAACGATGAATTGGAACCGGCCGAGCCCGACCCGAACGCCGCCGCCGGCCGGGAAGCCGGCGCCGACGAGGCGGCCCCTGCCCGGCAAAGCTTTTTGGGCTGGCTGTACAGGTCGCTTGGGCTGCGCTACGTCGTGATTTTCCTGGTGATCACGTTCAACGACGTGGCTTTGATCGTCATGATCCTGCTGGCGCTCCGGCGGACCGAGTTGTGTCCCGACGAGTTGGCCCAGGCGTTCGAGGCCAAGCTGGACGAAAAACAGTATCAACAGGCATACGAGTTGGCCAAGAGCGACCATTCGT
>CAYMQL010000677.1:0-1773 GCA_964392255.1 uncultured Planctomycetaceae bacterium
TGCGACATAGCACCACTGCGGGGTTGAGTCTTGCTCACGGGCTGGGATCTGATACACTCCGGTTGAAAAAATGCTCGTGCTAGGACGGGTTGCGGCTTGCTCACGGGCTGGGATCGGATACACTAGCATCACAACTACAACGGTCATCGTCGCAGTTGCGGCTTGCTCACGGGCTGGGATCGGATACACTCCGGGCGGATCCACGGCCGATCGTCGCCAAGTTGCGGCTTGCTCACGGGCTGGGATCGGATACACTCATCTCCGCAACAGGCCACGACGCTGGTAGTTGCGGCTTGCTCACGGGCTGGGATCGGATACACTTTGTGTTTCGTGGGGCACTGGCCACATGCTGTTGCGGCTTGCTCACGGGCTGGGATCGGATACACTTAACATCGACGCCTATGACATCAACGCCTAGTTGCGGCTTGCTCACGGGCTGGGATCGGATACACTTGGAATTGATGACGTACCAATTGGAACATAGTTGCGGCTTGCTCACGGGCTGGGATCGGATACACTAATCCCCGCATCATCGCTCCCGAAGGGATAGTTGCGGCTTGCTCACGGGCTGGGATCGGATACACTATTACTAGCAATGCTGAAACATAATGAAAAGTTGCGGCTTGCTCACGGGCTGGGATCGGATACACTTTCTGGCTGAATTACAATTGCCACCCCCCAAGTTGCGGCTTGCTCACGGGCTGGGATCGGATACACTACACCCCAGCTTAAACTGAGCGGCAGCAAGGGCTTGCGGTAAGGCGACGACTAGAAAAACTGCAACTGGCATGGCGCTTTTTCGGGTGGCTTGCGCGTTTTTCCCCAAAAAACGTACATCCGCTCGAACTGCTTGTCGGTAATGGTGATGATGCGCACCTCCCCATCCGGCGGGAGGTTTTCTTTGATGCGCCCGACGTGTACCTCGGCATTTTCTTTGCTCGATGAGTGTCGAGCATACACCGAGTATTGCACCCGCGTAAAGCCGTCGCGGCGCAGCCGCTTGACGAAGTCGGTATAGGCGCGGCGGGCCTTTTTCGTGTCGACCGGCAGATCGAACATCGCTACCACCCACATACATCGGTATCCGCTGAGGTACATGATTGCGGGATCTCCAATCGGTCGGCCTCGCCCCGGTAACAACGGACCAGCGAGGCGGTCATGCGGTGCAGATTGACCATCAAGGGACCGCGCTGGCGGCCGACGCGCACGCGGTCAGCCAGCAACGACAGCAACGCCGCCTTGCTCTCCGGCTTGATCTCGGTATGCCCCTCTGCTCGCAATGTGCGGACGCGGCGGTCGACCAGCGGACGAAGCGGCTCCATCAGGTCGTCGGCCAGGCAGAAGGCGTTCGACCGATTCGCGTGAAACAGCCCCAAGGCGGGCAACAGTCCGGCGGCGACCAGCGCCCGGGCCACGGCCGCCCGAACGACCGCGTAGCCGTAATTCAACAGGGCATTCAGGCCGGCGCCGTTGGCGTCGCGGCGGAAGGTTTCGCCGGGCAGCCAGTTTTGCCAATAGACGCGCGCGGCCTGGGCCTCGACGTTTGCCGGATCGCCCGAACGCACGGCGCGGGCCAGCGCGAGCAGTTTTTGCCGGGCGGGGCACGCGGCCGGAAGATTCAACGCCTGGGCGCGAACTTTCGCGCGGACCAGTTGTTTCCACAGCCGCTTGCGGAGCGGTCGGCGTAGGGCCACCTGTTCGGCCACGCGCCAAACGACTTCGTCGTCCCTGAAATTGTGCGTGCAAGCCGGCAAAGATGGGGTGGAACAATGC
>CAYMQL010000678.1:0-1746 GCA_964392255.1 uncultured Planctomycetaceae bacterium
TTTCCGTTTCGCCATCGGATAATCCTTTTTGGTTGAACAAGTAAACTCCGGCGGCCGGGGCGGCCGTCGCCGCGTCCGGCTCGCCGGTCTGCCGTCGCTGAGAGAGGGTTCCAACCAGCCCAGCAACAGCGGAATGTCTACGCGCCAGCGCCGGTGCTGAAATACAGCGATTTAGGATCGACCACGGTGCAAGCAAGGTCCAACTTCACGTCGAACCCCGCGCCCCACTCGCCCTGGGTCAAAGCATAATGGCGGATGGTCGGCTCGACCTTGCCGCCCAGCGCGCCGATAACCACTCCGGCCGCCTGGTCGCTCGGGCAGGTCAACAGCCAGTTGGTTGCCGACCCTTCGACGATAGTGTCATTTCGAGGATCGACCACGCCGGCGGTCCCCAGCCGGCTATCGGCCCTGACGATCAAGTCGCCGTCGCCGATGGCCATGGCGCGTGCCAGCCGGCGGCCAAGCCCCAGCAAGTCGGGAGGCACGGTCAAATAGGCGGCAGACAATCCAAGATGAACGGGATCGCCCTGTTCGTCGGTCGCCACTTGGTTGCCCACGGCCGCAAGGCCGGCGTCCAAGGCGGTATCCGCTAACGCTGCGGTCCCGGCATTGCCGCGGTCGCTATGGAAGATCGTCTTGCCATCGGCCATCGCGGCGTTGCCCAACAACGTGGCGTAAACCAGATCGGGTATCAAACGCCGGGCGGCGCGGCCGACTTCCTCGAGCGCGGTTGCGTAAATGCCGATCGCGTTGCCGTCGATGATATCCTGTCCGTCCAGCGTAAAACTCGCCCCAAAGCGGGCCAGCCGCCAGCCCTGCGAACCGACGGCAAAACTGACCGTCGGGGCGACGGTCCCGCGACCGACCTTTTCGAGCCGCGGGGCGCTGGTGACGGCCGCAATCTCGGAAAGCAAAAAGTTGGGCAGGTCTACAACGCGGACCCATCCGGCCGTCGAATCGGGTGCGGTGCGGAAACCGCCGAGAATCGTTTGATTGACCAGCCCGGCCAAGTCTGCGATTCCAGCGACCGACGAAAGCGCCGTGCGGCCGGCGTCGATTTCGCTCTCCGGGACGTGTTCGCCGCGGCGTCTCATGCCGGCCGCTAAAAACTGGGGAAACCTCATCGCGCGGACTTCGCCGCCGATAACGTCAAGAACGGAACTCTTCATGGTAACTCCTTCACTTCGGAAATTAGAAAAACTTCGTGTCATTGCCCCGGCGTCCGCGCCGATCGGCACAAGCGAAAGCTCTATCAGCCGCCATCGCGTCGTAACGCGCAACGGCATGTTGCCCGTCGCAGTGAACGTCCGGCCGCCTACAACTCGGCTTTGCCCGGCGGGGATTTCCTCGCTCGCCAAAACGCGATAACCGACCGACACTTGCCGGCCGTGGCGTTGCGAGTACAACGCCCAGGCGGAATCGGCCTGCGGCGCGCCGCTGGCGAATCGAAGCAACGCGACAAGCGAATCGCCCTCGACGCGGACGGATTCCACGTCGCCGACCATGCTCCCGATTTCGCGGGTGTGGTCGCAAAGAAGGGGAATGTGCGGCGCGATTTCATGGCCGGACATTAGCAACACTTCTCGGATGATTCGGCCGCTGCCCCAATCGTAGACTTCCGCCGGGGCCTCGGTGGCAATCGTCGCGGTGATAGCCCGTTGCTGGCCGTCCGCGGCCTCGGCTCGAATCTGAAACGGACGGGTCAAGTTTCTGGTCATGGTTTTCCTTTCGAGGTTATCGGTTCGG
>CAYMQL010000679.1:0-1739 GCA_964392255.1 uncultured Planctomycetaceae bacterium
ACGACTCCGGGGTTGGGCAAAGATAAAGGGGGCGGGAGAAATTAAGGGCCGGAAAAGGGGACATCGGGCCGGAAAAGGGGACATCACTGATATTGAGGGAATGGGCAAGGGTAACAGTTTAGTTTCCGAACCGCTATTGCATAGCAAGCGATGCGTGTAAGCTGGCGGCGGGAATGCGGGGGTGTTGACTCGCAATCGCACGGACGGGTACGTGCAGGCGAGCATCGTGCGGCGTCTACCGACGGCAAGACCGTGCAAGAACGCGACGACGATCGGAATCAACGGCTTATTCAGCGCAGCATGAAACGCGGTCGCGTCCAAGGGAAGCGAGCGTTGGCGGAATCGAGAGTTGTCAAGGGTATCCGCCAAGCAAGCGGGCATGGCGGCGGCAAAGCAATGGTGATGCATTAGGGGCGCGCGTACATGGCTCGCATTGCTTGATTGGGCGGCAGCGTGAACAGCGCCACGAGAAACTTCAAAACGCATTTGCCCTGCCGCTTCGCCGTCTCGATCACCGTCATCATCCTGCCCAGCCGTTTGGCGCCTGCCCGGGTGCGACTGCCGAAGGTCAGTTTCCGCACAATCACCACCGCGCGCAGGGCCTGCTCAGCCAGATTGTTCGTCGGCGCAACACCCGGATGATCGAGGAACGTCAGCCACTCATCGCGGTATCGGCGAAGACGTTTTTGCAGGCGCAGTGCCCGCGGCGAATCGACGGGCATCTGTTGCAGCCGATCCAGCTCCTGCCGCAGCCAAGCGGCTTCCTCCGACCCTTGCACGCTCTTGCGTTTCCGATGCCAATGACAGCCGCGTTTGACCCATTGGGTCACGGCCGTAAAAAACGCGCGCGCGTGCGGGGCGTCCCTCGGCAACAACTTGCACCACGTCTCGGCCGTTCGCTTCAAATGCGACAGACACCGCTGTTTGATCGGCGTCTTGTGGCGGTCGTAGCCCGAGTAGCAGTCCATATGCAGTCCGCCCCGATAGTCATCGCCCAGGATCGCTCGCGAGACCGCGCCGCTGCGCGTCGCCGTGACGCAAAAATGCGCCAAGCGATCGTTGCCGTGGAACCAGACGTAGGCATGCCGCCCGTCGATGCGATAGTGCGTTTCATCCGCGTGATTTGCCTCGCATGCCCGCAGTTTCTCGGCCACGTCTTGGACCAACGGCCTCGCTTTTCGGCCGGCCTCCCGCCCAAACCGCAGCAAGCTGCCTGGCACAAACGCAAACTCCGCCAGCCCAACAATCGTTCGCACGACTTTGCGAGTCGTCAGTCCGATGTCGTACTGCAAAAACAGGCTTGCGGCGCGGAGATTCGGGCCGATCATCGCCCGCGGCAGCTCGCCTTTGCCGAGTTGCTTCACCCAACGCCGGCACGTGCGGCAGCGGCCCGCTTCGTGACGATAACAGACCGCGGCTCGTTTGCCGTCGATCCAATCTTCCTGGAGATGATCGTAGCACGGCCGGTCGGGCCGAGCCCTGACCGATCCGCCGCAGTGCGGGCAGCTTTGCGGAGCAGAAACATGGATCAACTGCTCGAACGTCTCAGGCCGACGACGATGCCAACCGGGATGGCCTACCGGCGCTCCGCGTTTCTTGCCGCCTTCGGCTGGAGTGGTTTCCCGCTCTTCTTGGCCGGACTCCTCCTGCTTCGACTTGAATTGTTTCTGACGTTCCACCTTCAGTTCCGCTTGAAGTTGTTCGACACGAGCGGTCAACTCTTGAATCTTGTGGCACTT
>CAYMQL010000680.1:0-1736 GCA_964392255.1 uncultured Planctomycetaceae bacterium
AATACCAATTTCCCGCTCCCGTAAGCCAATTTTGCGCAGCCCAGCCCCCGGCTATCTTGGTACGACATTACTTTTCTGAGACTCAATAGTGATGTTTGCTTGGATAATGAACCGGCAATTCAACCTGGTTGCCCCCTTGGTCGGCTCGGTTCATTCGCTATGCAGTCGTTCATAGGAACGCCGCAACGCGCCGGGCTTTTCGCCCTCGATCTTACACGGTACCATAATTGGCGGTTCGGGGCAAACGGCTGCGGGCGGGGGCATGTATGAACAAAAAGTCGCGGCATTCCAAACCACCCAAAAACAAAGCCGCTCGCCCCGATTCGACGCGGACAATCGCGGGATTGCGAATCATCGGCGGGCGGTTTCGCGGCCGCAAGCTGCAATACAGCGGCGACCTGCGCACGCGGCCGATGAAAGACCGCCTTCGCGAGGCGGTGTTCAACCTGGTTGGGCCGGCCATCCAAGGCAAGCACGTCGTCGATCTTTTTGCGGGCACCGGCGCGCTGGCGCTGGAGGCCCTCAGCCGCGGCGCCGACCGCGCTACGTTGATCGAACAGCACCACCCGACCGCCGCCGTCATCCGCCGGAACATCGCAACCCTCGGCCTTGAGCAGCAGACCGAATTGCGCATCGGCAGCGCCTTTCTGCACGGGCCCGCCGCTGTTAAAGGCTCGGGAATCATTTCGCACAGCCGCGACGACCACGGCCGGAATCACAGCGCAGAGAGCGGCGAAGAAAAAGACTCCCGACCCCTTTGTGCTGTGTCCCTTTGTGCTGTGTTCTGTTCGCCGCCGTATGAGTTTTTTGTCGGCCGCCGCGAGGAAATGCTGCGGCTGATTGCCGAGCTGCTCGATGCGATGCCGGTCGGAAGCGTTTTCGTGGTCGAGGCCGACGCACGTTTCGATTTCCAGTTGTTGCCCGATCCGCAAGCTTGGGACGTACGCGCGTATGCGCCGGCCGTGGTGGGAATCTATCGCAAAGGACCGTAAGCGTGGACATTAAGAATCTCGAGCGCGTGCCGGCATTCACGACCAAAGACGGTTCGGAAATTCGCGAGCTGCTGGCCCATCGCAATTCGTGCATCCGCAACCAAACGCTGGCCGAGGCCCGGCTGCCGGCGGGCGGGCGGACCGCCCCGCATCGCCACGTCAGGACCGAGGAAATCTATTTCATCCTCGAAGGCTGCGGCCAAATGCGCGTCGGAGCCGAGATGGCGGACGTCGCAGTCGGCGACGCCGTTGCGATTCCGCCCGGGGCGTCGCACCAGATCGTCAACACCGGCGGCGGCGTTCTTCGGTTTCTTTGCTGCTGCGCCCCTGGATACGAACACGACGACACCGTTCTGGAATCTGCGGAGTAAGGGCGGCGAATGCGGGTGAAAATTGAGCGGGCGGGGTTAAAAATCGCCCAAAATGCCCGAATGCCCGAAATTGGCTTGCATGTCCATCTTGCCTTGTTTTTGCCCCTTGCCGCTTGCGCTCCAATCTCCACTTCTTTATGGAATTCCCCATCCCCGCGACCGATCTAACCAGATGCCGGATGTTATGGATTGCCGGTTGGCAGAACCTCGAGGGATCGAGCAATGGTTGGGCCGCGACGGGCGTTCCCGTGGTTTTTCTTGTGCATTTTCGCATGTCTTTTCCTCTCCAGCGGGAAGACCGCCTTTTTGTGGGACGTGTCGCCCGAGACCTCGGAATGGCAAGAGGCAAGCGACCCCGCATTATCGCCCGCAG
>CAYMQL010000681.1:0-1729 GCA_964392255.1 uncultured Planctomycetaceae bacterium
CCCCCGTCAACCACCGCGATAACAGCACCACGTCGCCGGCCACGTCGGGCGGCGCTGCCGTGAGGTGGTCCCACAACAACTTGTGGCGCTCTTCTCCGAAGTCTTCCCGGTGAAGTATCGGGGTGATTTCTTCCAGCCGTTGCGGATCAAGCATAACCGACCCCAACAGCATACGCTCAACTTCGGGGTCGCCGGGCCAGGCTCGGTCGAGTAGCTCGGGGCTCAGCCGCTTCGGCTTGCCGTTTCCGGTTGCGCTGCTAATCATCGCCGCGCCCTCCCGGTTCGGCCTGGGCGTCGGCCAACGTAGCAAAGAAGTCCAAAAGGTCACGGCCGAGCACCAACTTGATCCGACCAGCAAGGATGGTGCGAAGCCCCTGCCGTTGAAAATCACAAAGGGCGCGAGAGGCAAAGCCCAACCGCCGGCCAGCCTCACGCATTGTCAGAATTTCGTCGGCCCGGACGGACCCGCGACCGGTGGTTGGGGCTTTATCGAGTGGCTTCTTCACGGCTGGCCCCCCCTGTCGCGTTCGATTCTCGCAAGCTCGCCGGCAATATGGTCAACGTCGGCTTCGGTAAACACTCGGGCATGGCCAGCCCGCCCCGCCGGCCGAATCCCGCGGCTGTCAATGACGTAGCCGACACGATGCAATGGCACGCCCAACCGGGCAGCAATTTCGCCAATCGTGGGCAATGACGGGGGCTGAACCATTTTCTGATTCCCCTTCGTACCGCCCGCTTGCCCCGTGTCAGATATACGGGAACAAACAAACGGGCTTAACAAAAGAAGTCAACTGGGGATGGTGGGGACAAGAAACCCCACTGTTTCCAGCGAAAGAAGAGGTATCTACTGCCATCCCCAGTTTGCAGGTGGGGACCGGAGAGGATGGAAAACGGGTCGTTAGAGACTTTTCAAGACTCTATCAGACCTGTCGTCTTGGAGTTGTGTTCGGGTGTATTCGGCGATTTCGCGGGCGCTGGTGTCGTCGATTTCGCCGCGTCTTAGCCTCTCTTTGGTGCTGGCCAAGGCTTTTCGGATTTCTTCTCCTCTTTCCATATTGGCGGCTTCGGCGGTTGCCATATCGAGCAAGGCAAGTGTTTCCCGGCGTACCACGTTGGCGACTGTGGTATCACCGGCCGCCTTGGCGGCCACTTCTTCCGCAATATCCAATCCAATCTTCGTTGGGCGTGCTGCGGCGGCCTTGTCTGTTCTACGCATCCCAAACTCGTTGGCCAATTCTTGCCACACGGGCGAGTTACTAACCATCTTCGCGGACTTCACTCCTAGCCGCTCGGCAAGAGCATTGCGGCCCAATTTCTTGCGGACTGTTTTCTTTGCCCCTTTGCACCCGTTCCTGGCCGATGCAATCACTTGCGAATATGCCGTAATCTCATCATGGATTCTGGCATCAAGCTCTGTTTGTGTCCAAGGGCGTTTCTGCGTTTGCTGTTTTTTGCGTTTGGCTCTCGGAAGTGCAAGCATAGCCGCCGCCAGCTTCAACTCTTCATCAGCCAAGTCAGCACGGGCCTGCTCCAATCGCGCGGGCAATTCGGGGTCGGCAAAAACTCTAACCGCTGATCTGCTCTGCTCTAGCTTGTAGTTTAACCCGATTTGCTCGAAGGAGGGCAATCCATACAACGTAACAGTGCCGGCGCTTGGAGAAGGAACTACTCGGGGCTTGTCAACCATATCCTAATCCTTTTTGTGCGGGTCGGCCGCGGCGAATGTCGA
>CAYMQL010000682.1:0-1725 GCA_964392255.1 uncultured Planctomycetaceae bacterium
TCAATCGAAGTGACGCGATCTGAATCATATTACATCTCCCTAACCCCTAGCCCCAAACCCCGTGCCCCTATCATGCGAATTGCCATAGGAACCGACCATCGCGGCTTTACCATCCGACAAAAAATCATCGAGCTGGTTCAGCGTTTGGGCCACGAAGTCGTCGACGTCGGCACGTTTTCGGCGGACGCCGTGGATTATCCCGACATCGCCGTCGATGTGGCGCACAAGGTCAGCCGGCATGAGGTCGACCGCGGCATCCTTGTCTGTGGAACCGGGTTGGGAATGTGCATTGCGGCGAACAAGGTACAGGGCGTGCGGGCCGCGCCGTGCCACGACGACATCACCGCCGAAATGAGCCGACGCCACAACGATTCCAACGTACTCTGTTTGTCGGCCGATCTGCTGGGCGAACGCTTGATCGATCACATGATCGAGATTTGGCTCAACACGCCGTTCGAGGGCGGCCGCCACGCGCGACGCCTCGAAAAAATCGCCGAAATGGAGCAGCATTCCAAGCCCGAGTAACGCGATTGCGCCGCTGTCGCCGGTGAATGAGTTCTCCGTTGAAACTGCGGATTGCCGTAATCTGGCGGGTTTGTATCGGTTGTGCGGGCGCAGGAGGGCGGCCGTGTCGCCGGTAACGATTTTGGCTGGAAAAAAGAGTCAAGAAATCACGCCGCAGCCGCGCATGGCGCTTGGAAATTTTTCGATGCCTGACTAAACTCGATTGCTAGAGGGGCGGCAACCAAGACGCAACGCATCGGGACGAACATGCACAACTCACGACATCCCCAGCCCGACGAAGTTGATCAACTGCTTCGCAACGCGGAGCTTCGCGACGAACTGGAGCGGTATTTCGACGAATCGATCAGCCGCGTGAATGTGCAGCATTTCTCGCTGGCCGCCGAGAACGAGTTTCTGGCGGCGATGCTCGCCTGGGAACAGGCGCCGGTGCTTCCGATCTGTCGCTGGTTCGATCCCGAGTTGCGCCCGCCGCGGCCCGAGTCGCTCGACGACGCCGCGCTGCACAAAATTCTTTGGGACGTGATCCGCAAGCTCTATCAGAAGCGGATCGTCCTCGATTTCACCGACCATCTGAACGATCGCGAGTTGTATCGCCTGATCTATCGCGACATTCTGCCGGCGCGCGAAAAGAAAATCGATTGGCCGAACAACTACCTGCACTGGGACTGCACCGGCGCTAATTGCGATCCGGAGGTATGGCTCCGCTATTACGCCACGGAAGAGGATCGCGAGGACTGGGCCGCGACCTACAACCAGCCGCTGCCGACCGCGTTGCCGCTGCCCTATCCGCGCCAATTGCCGCGCGAGCCGGGCTGAGCAACGGCAATCATTCCGGGCTTAAATCGCAGGAACGCAAGGCGCTGCGGCGTCGAGTGATGTTACCGCAAACCGTTCGTTGCAGGCGGCGTCTTCAGGATGCCGCCGTTCGAGTTGAGCGGCTCCGACGGATCGCGACGCGGCGGCCCTGCGTCGGGCGTCTTTTTGCCGACCGCGCGAATATCGTCCAGCATCGCGGCGATATTGCAATGAACCGCATACGTATGCGAGACGACCAGTGCCTTGGCCGTGCCGAAGTTCGCCGGTTCGATCGACGCCGGACCGCCCACCCCCTCCCAACTCATCGGCTTGATCGTCGAGGTGATCAAGCGAATCAATTGGCGATAGTCGTCCCAAAGCTCGCCTTGGCTGTCTTTGCAGACG
>CAYMQL010000683.1:0-1716 GCA_964392255.1 uncultured Planctomycetaceae bacterium
CAGTCGGAAAGCGCCGTTGCCCGGATTATGCGGCAGATGGACGACGCCCCCGGCCGATGTACGCATGTTCGGCGCACAAAACTACACATATCGGGTGGCGGGCGCGATTAAGGCCCCTAGCGTTGCGCGTAGCGCGTTGTGGCAGTTGGGCGATGAAAGATTCATCCGGGACGGCAAGAGGCCAGCAGGCGCAATCCTGGCGCTTGCGATTGCGTCAAGTGGGAACCATGGTTCCCACCACAATCAGACACAGCCGACCCGCCTTGCCGACGAATACGACGTTGCACCCAAGACCATCAGGCGTGACGCCGCGTTCTCCCGCGACGTAGACCTACAGCCCCGAGCCCCCGGCTGGCGACGTTGCGGGCCGGGGGCTTTCCGTGCGCCCGCGACCCTCTCAGGCCTTTTTGTGGCAAGGTAGTGTACAGACCGAAAACGGGTGTACGTACACCCGCTGGCCCCCATTTTTACACATTTGTACACTGTACAAGCCGAAGAGGCCGACGTGAAGAAAAGAGACTAAATAAAGGCATTTGCCGCGTTTTGTCGGTAGTGTACAGAAATGGCCGTTTCGCTTTATGAGTCCCCTGCTCTGACCACTGAGCTACGGGCCCAATGCAAACCGTTAAGTATGAAGGAGGAACGGGCAACTGAGAAGGGGGGAAGGCGGAAGCGGCTTTTTGGACGGGCGGCCGTAATCGCTCGTCATGCGTCGTCGTTGTGCTGAATTTCTTCGACAAGCAGCGCCGCTTTGCGGCCGTGAAAGACGCCCGGCTTGGCGCGAAATCTTGCCTCGCCGTTAATCGCCACTGTGGCCGGCGCGTCGAGCGGCGTTTCGGTCGAAATCACGTCGCCGGGACGTAAATCCGCCAACTCGGCGGCGGCGATTTGCGTTTCGGCCAACGTCACGCGAACCTCTAAAGTCGGCGCGGCGGCCGTCTCGGCGAGCGGCGTTCGAGGCTTCGTCGCAGATCGACGCTCGATGCGA
This sequence comes from uncultured Planctomycetaceae bacterium, assembly GCA_964392255.1. Classification (GTDB taxonomy): domain Bacteria; phylum Planctomycetota; class Planctomycetia; order Pirellulales; family Thermoguttaceae; genus CAYMQL01. The sequence continues at coordinate 989 of CAYMQL010000683.1, forward strand.
TCAATGAGCCGGCCTGGCAAGCAGAGGCGAATCGAACCGCGCGACGCGCCGACGGCCAAAACCATGTCGACGACGATCACCGCTTCGTCGGCCGGCAAAATGCGCAACAGACGCGGATTGCTTTCGATTTGCAGCAGATCGAGCTTCAGATCGAGCTTCAGATCGAGCGATTCCCGCCATGCGCGGCTGCATTCGTGGAGAAACGTGCTAACGATTCGTGCAGCCAGTGAAAGCTCGACCTCGGTCAGCGATCGATTCGGGGGCGGCTCGGCAACGCCGGGGCCGCCAAGCAATCGGTCGATCATCGGGTGCAAGATTTCCGGCGCGACGTCGAGCATCAGACGATCGTCCCACGGATCGGCCTTCACGACGCAGAAGCATCTTGGCCCGGGCAGGCTTTGCACGAAGCGGCCGTATGCGGTTTGGTCGACGCCGGCGACGTTCGTGTCGATGGCGGTTCGCAGCATCGACGACAGGGCCTCGCCAAAGCTTTGCGCCAAGCCTTCGTGCAGCGTTTGCAGACGCCGCAACGGCGGCGGCGGGACGCAACGCTGGTCGTGAGTGGTGCAGGCGGCGGCTCGGCCCATCGCTTATTGCGTGTCGGGTAAATGATGTCGCAATAGCCAGGGGCTAACAGCCCCCGGAATATGCGTGGATTGGCGGTTCCGCTCCGGGAGCTGTTAGCTCCCGGCTATTCTCATTCAACATTGCTTTCCTGAGACGCAATA
>CAYMQL010000684.1:0-1710 GCA_964392255.1 uncultured Planctomycetaceae bacterium
TTTTAATTACTGGAATGATTTTTTATCCATTTTTATTCTGTAGTTTATTGAAGGCTCCCCATCTAATTGCAGCGGTTGAGGAGCCGAGCCGACCTTTCGATCGGCCCTTGGGTTTCCAAGAAGGTTCTTTGACTGCGTCGATATCCACTCCAGTCTGGAGAGCGGAATTGTTATTGAACGGCCGCGATGCACGACGAGCCGCAAGCATTACGGCGACGTTAGCGAGTTGAACCTTCTGGATTTTCGCCTGTGCCGGCCGCCGCTTTCTTGGCTTCCACGCACTCGACGGTCCGAAGCAGAGGCCGATCGATGAACGGCTGGGCGGTTTTTTTGTCGCCATTGGCGGTGGATGGCGCGACGTAGCGCCGCGCCCGCCACGTCCGCCATTGATCCTGCTCGTCAGAGGCCGCGTCCACCTGGCAGCCGTCGTCGGGCGCAACGCCCCAGTCGGCCGTCGCTGCGGCGTCGCGCGGGCGGTGAATGTTTTTGCCGCTGGGTCGCCAATAGCTGGCGGTGGTCAGCTTCATTGCGCCGTAGTCGTCGCCTAAGGGAATGACTTCCTGCACGGTCCCTTTGCCAAAGCTGCGCTGGCCGACGACGACCGCCCGATGGTGATCTTGCAGACAGGCGGCGACGATTTCGGCGGCGCTGGCGGTCTGATCGTTGACGAGGACGGCCATCGGCAGGTCGGCGAACGGACCTTTGGTCGCGGCGGCATAGGTTTCGCTGACGCGGCCGTCGCGGCGGCGGATGGTGACGATGACGCCCGGTTCGATAAACAGTTTGCAGACGGCGACCGCGGCGTCGAGGTATCCGCCCTGGTTGTCGCGCAAGTCGAGCACCAGGCCGCGCATCTTATGCTTGACCAGCCACTCCAGCGCTTTCTGCAATTCGTCGGCTGTGGTGTCGGTGAAGCTCGCGACGTGCAGATAGCCGATCCGGTCGCGGCCTTCGAGAAAATAGTTCCAAGAGCCGTCGGCGTTGCGCGTGTCGCCCGCCACGGTGGGCGTTTGAATCGTCGCGCGAACAATTTGGATATCGACGGGTTGTTCCCCGTCGTGGTGCAGAATCGTGAGCGTCACCGGTTCGCCGGGCTTGCCTCGCAGCAGACCAATCGCGTCGCGCAGCGACATTCCCAGCGTGCTCGATGCGCCGATTCTCAGAATTTTATCGCCGGCCCGGACTCCCGCCAGATACGCCGGCGAGCCGAACATCGGGCTGAGCACCGTCAGTTGCCGGGTTTCCGGATCGAGCGTCACTTCCATGCCGACGCCGACGAACTGCTGGTCGACGACCTCTTGGAATCGCTGCAATTCGGCCAGCGCACGGTAGATCGGTTCGCGCAGCGCCTGCAATTCGGAGGGCGGGATGTAGGCCGAGTTTTCGTCGAGCCGGCCGGCCATGCCTTGCATGGCTCCTTCAAGCAAGTCCGACGCAGGGACGCGATCGACGTAGCGTCGCTCGATCGTCGCCGCGGCCTCGTTGAACACGCGCGCATAGGGGTTCTTCTGCACCCGCGGATAGCAGAACAAGGCCACGAGCGTGGCTGCCAGGAGCACCAACACATTGCGGCGAGGCATGGCGCGGCGTCAAGGAAATGACGTTTGCAGGGCGCGACCGCACACCGCGATTACTTGCGGTGGCGAATCTTGGCCCGATTGCGACGTTTGCGACGGCCGATCTTTCGCCGGCCCTTTCCGGTCTTCTTGG
>CAYMQL010000685.1:0-1709 GCA_964392255.1 uncultured Planctomycetaceae bacterium
GCAAAAACCCTCTTGCCAGGCGTTGGCCGGAATGGCTACACTACCGCCCCTTTTTGCAAGCTATTCAATGTCTCCCGGTTCGGAGGATTATGGAATGTCTTCCTGTCGCCTCCTGAAAGTTTTCGTAGTTCTAGCATTTGCCGCACAAGGATGGACGGCGTCGGCCTTGGGGCAATCGCTGCCGGCCAGCGTCGGCCCGCAACAAATGCTGCCCAGCGGCCAGCCGACGCCCTATCCGTCGACGGCTTATTCGTCCACTTATTCTGATGCCGCGACACCGGGCGTCGGCGGTCAGACCGCAACGCCGTACCAGAGTTCGATGGCCGGACTGGTGGCGTCGGCGCCGGCCGGCACCGTCGGCGCATCGCCCTATGCCGCGATTCCCGATCCCGCGCCGTCGGCCATGCCGTACAACTCCGGCGCGGACGCCTCGATGATCGCGCAGTCGATGGACCTCAACACCTATGCAGAGCGGTCGCTGGTCGCCGACGGCGGACCGTGGACGTGGCAGGTTTTGCCCACCGGTCTGCTCTATAAAACGTATCTGGCCGGCTACCATGAGCCCCGACTGGCAAGCCAGTGGGTCCACGAACGCACTCACGGCTGGTATTGGGACGCCGTTATCGGCGGCCGCGTAGGTCTGATCCGCCTTGGAACCGAAGGCGGAATTTGGCCTGAGGGCTGGCAGTTGGACGTCGAAGGCGCCGCCTTTCCGCGGTTGGACCTCGAACACGACCGCGATCTGGTTTCGTGCGACTATCGGGCGGGCATCCCGCTAACGATGCGGCAGGGTCCCTGGGAAATGAAGTTCGGCTACTATCATCTGAGTTCGCACATCGGCGACGAGTACCTGCTGAGATTTCGCGATTTTCCGCGCATCAACTACGTCCGCGAATCGCTTTTGCTCGGTCTGGCCTTCTATCTGAATCCCAGCTTGCGGTTTTACGCGGAGTCCGGCTACGCCTTCTACACCGACGGCGGCGCCGAGCCGTGGGAGTTTCAATTCGGCGCCGATTTCAGTTCGCCCGAGCCGACCGGCTTTCGCGGGTCGCCGTTTTTTGCCATCAACGGCCATTTGCGCGAAGAAAACGACTACAGCGGCAACTTAACGGTGCAAACCGGCTGGCAATGGCGCGGCCAAAACGGACATCTGGCCCGAATCGGCATGCAATATTTCAACGGCCTGAGCGAACAGTACCAGTTCTACAACCGGTTTGAAGAGCAGATCGGCATCGGGCTTTGGTATAATTACTAGGGGCGAGGGGCGAGGGGCGAGGGGCGAGGGGTTAGGGGTTAGGGGCGAGGGAAGTAGCCGGGGGCTAACAGCCCCCGGAATTCGCTCAAACTCCCTCACAGGAAGCCGCGACCGGTGGTCGCGCCCACGTGCCGTCGGCCACGTGTCCAGTGCGGAAATATCGCTTGTTTTCCGCGTCTCTGAGTTGTTGCCTTGGCGGGAATCGTAGAATTGCCGCAGACTCGATCCGAGTCCATGTTAAAGGCAATTTCCATGAAAACAAATCTGATTTACTTTGCAGCCATTCTGTTGGCGGGAGGTGGAATGATGTTCGGCATTGCAACGGCGGAAGAATTGAAAGTTGGCGACGCGGCCCCCGATTTTTCGCTGCCCGGCAGCGACGGCAAGACCTATAAACTCTCGGACTATCGCGGCAAACAGGCCGTGGTGCTGGCGTGGTTTCCGAAGGCCTTTA
>CAYMQL010000686.1:0-1705 GCA_964392255.1 uncultured Planctomycetaceae bacterium
CCCCCTCTAGGGATGTGTGTTGGGCCGACATATCTATTCTGCCTGCAAGGGCCAGACAGCCGGCGAAATCGCCAGTAAGAGCGTTCTCTTACCGCCGCGGCCGCCGCTTTGAGCAATAATTTCGTATAGGCCCCGGCAGGGCTTGTGTTGCCGTCGATCGCGTGTTACGGTCAGCCGGATACGCATGTTTTGGAGAGGGAAGAATGTTGCAGCAGATGTGTCTGGTCGACGGAAAGCTCGCTCCCGGCGGGGAAACGGGAAATGTGTTTCTGTACGTCAATCCCGACGAGCAGGAGCGAAAATATCTGGCCGACGCCCTGAAACTCGACGAACACACGCTGAATTCGGCGTTGGACCCCGACGAATTGGCCCGTTTGGAGTTCGAGCCGCAACACGTGGCCCTCATTCTCAAGCGGCCGCGCAACTACTCCAGCGCCAACACGTTCGAATTCGGCATCGTCTCGCTCGGTCTGTTTCTGTTTGCCGACCGGCTGGTGATCGTCTCGTCCGAAGACGGATTGCTCGCCGAGGGAAGGCCGAGCGTCCGGATCGCATCGCTCCAGGATCTCCTCCTGCGGATTATCGACAATTCGATTCGGCACTTCATGGCCCACTTGCGAGTGATCAACTCTGTGTCCGACGCGCTCGAGGACCAGATCAACACCTCGATGCAGAACAAGTACCTGTTGAATTTGTTCACGCTGGAAAAAAGCCTGGTCTATTATCTGAACGCCATCAACTCGAACGGCAAGCTGATCGAGCGGATCAGGCTGAACGCCGCAAAACTCAGCCTCGGCACGGAAAGCCTCGAGCTCGTCGACGACATGCTCATTGAAAACACGCAATGCTACGAGCAGGCCGAAATCTACTCGAACATTCTCGCCAGCATGATGGACGCTCGGGTGTCGATCGTCAGCAACAATCTGAACTGGCTGATGAAGACGCTGACGATCATCACGCTGGCCATCATGCTGCCGACGCTGGTGGTAAGCATATTTTCGATGAACGTGAAGTTTCCAGGCGCGAACCATCCTTGGATGTTTTGGATCGTGCTCAGTTTGGCGGCGGCGTCGTCGCTGTTGGTCCGCGTCGTGTGGCTTTGGAAAAAGTGGTAGAGCCGCCGGATGTCGAACAAAAAAGCTACTCGCAGCGTAGTCGTGTTGAATCCCGCCGGTCTGCACGCCCGGCCTAGCCTGGCGGTCGTTAACGCCGTGCGCGCCTCGCAATCGAAGGTGCAAATCCGCGGCCCGCGCGAAACCATCGACGCCGGCGACATTTTGCAGATTCTCGGCCTGGGCGCGACGCACGGAACCGAGCTTGTTCTTACCGCCGTCGGCCCCGACGCCGAAAATATTCTCGACCGGCTCGCCGAGCTCTTTGCCGACCGGTTCGGACTCTAACCGGCATTTCTGCCCGCCGTTTATTGCGTCACGGATAAGTTGGTAGGGTGCGTGCTTGCACGCACCAATACGGATTTGTCTTGAAATCAGGCGCGTGCTTGCACGCACCCTACGGATTTCGAGCTTTCCGCAAAAGAAGCTATTGACCCGATAGACAACAGGCCGGCGTTGGCATTGTGCCAACGCCGGCCTGCGTGATGGTATGCAACGAGGGGGGTTGCGCTACCTGCGAATCAACAATTCATCGTCAGCGTCCGAGTCGAAATAGGCTTCGAGCGCGGCGGCGGCCAGTTGGCCGCGAACGG
>CAYMQL010000687.1:0-1699 GCA_964392255.1 uncultured Planctomycetaceae bacterium
CGTCTGGGACGAGGCGGCCAGCGATCACGGCAATTGCATGGGCCGAAAGTGCCCGATGTACGCCAAATGTTTCTACTACAAGGCCCGGCGGCGTATGCAAAACGCCCAGATTCTGGTCGTCAACCACGCCCTGTTCTTCGCCGACTTGGCCCTGCGGCGTGAAAACGCCAGCATCCTGCCAAAATACGACGCCGTGATCTTCGACGAGGCCCATACGATGGAGGCCGTCGCCGGCGACCACCTGGGTCTGAACATCACCAACGGCCAGGTCGAGTACACGCTGCGAAAACTCTACAACGACCGGACCAACCGCGGGCTGCTGGTGCATCACAAGCTGCCCGAGGCCCAAAAACAAGTCTGGGAGTGCCGCGATCTGTCGACCGAGTTTTTCGAGAGCATCGCCGCCTGGCTGGCCGAGCAGAACGAGCAGAAAAAAAACAACGGGGAGCGAAAAAAGGAGCGGAAAAAGGGGACAGGTCCAATTTGCCGGAACGGCCCGGAGGGTGCTGGGCACAAATTGGACCTGTCCCCTTTTTCCGGCCGCGTTCGGCAGCCCGGCATCGTTCCCAATCCGCTGGGCGAGAAGCTCTGCAAGCTGGTCGGCACGCTGCGGCGCGAAGCCCGCGAAATCGACAATCTCGAACAGCGGCAAGACTTCGTCGCCGCCGCCAATCGGCTCGATGCCATCGCCGCGGGCATCGACGATTGGCTGGGCCAGCGGGTCGAGGACTCGGTCTATTGGATCGAACGAAGTTCGAGCCGCAGCCGGCTGCGCGTCGCGCTGGCCGCGGCCCCGATCAACGTCGGGCCGATTCTGCGCGAGCAGCTTTTCGCCCAAGTGCCGACGGTCGTGATGACCAGTGCCACGCTGGCCGCCGCCGGGGCGGGCGGCAAGCCGTCGTTCGATTTCTTTCAGTCGCGCATCGGGCTGGGAACGCCTGGGGCCCATGCCGAAACGCTCTGGTTGGGCAGCCCGTTCGATTATCGCAGCCAAGCGGCGATCGTGCTGCCCGATGGGATGCCCGATCCGGCCGATTCGGCCCGGTACGAGCGGGCGGCCTTCGAAATGATCCGCCGCTACGTCGGGCGGAGCGACGGCCGGGCGTTTGTGCTGTTTACGAGTTACGAGATGATGAAGCGGGCCGGGACGGCGCTGGGCACTTGGCTGGCCGAGAAGAATCTGACGCTCTACAGCCAGGCCGACGGGACGCCGCGCAGCCGGATGCTGCAAATGTTCAAAGAGAATCCGCGGTCGGTGCTTTTTGGGGTCGATAGTTTTTGGCAAGGCGTCGACGTGCCGGGCGAGGCGCTCGAAAACGTTATCATTACGCGGCTGCCGTTCAGCGTGCCCGACCGGCCGCTGTTGGAGGCCCGGCTGGAGGCGATTCGCCAGTCCGGCGGCAATCCGTTTCGCGATTACCAACTGCCCGAGGCCATTTTGAAGCTCAAACAGGGATTCGGCCGGCTGATTCGCACGCGGCAGGACCAGGGCATGGTGGTGATCCTCGATCCGCGGGTGCGGACCAAGCCCTACGGGCGGCAATTTTTGGCGTCGCTTCCGGACTGTCGGCAGGTGGTCGATTGAGAAAGCGAGGAGTGGGCTCGCTTTTGGGTGTGCGTTGGGGGATAAAATAATCTAGGTACCAAATCCATTTTGTTGGCCCGGGCCAATGTGATTAAAGGGTCGGGCAATTATAAT
>CAYMQL010000688.1:0-1696 GCA_964392255.1 uncultured Planctomycetaceae bacterium
AGGGAATCCATGCCGGCAGTTCGGGCAACGTTCGATGCAACCCCCACACGAATAGCCCGGCGGCAACGGCCGCGCCGGCCTCGCCGGCCACCAGCCAGCGTGCCCGCCATCCGATGAATCGACCTCGAATCCGCAAAGGCGCCAAGTCGGCCAGCCACGACCACAGCCCAACCATGCCAAGATATTGGAGCAGATGATAAAGGCACCACAGCGCGATCAGCGCCGCAAGCGACCAGCCGGCCGACGGCATTCGGCCCGGCGCACACAGCCACGGCAGCATCATCAGCAACAGGGCCGCCGCCAAAAACATGGCGATGCAGAAACGTTTTCGGTTGCCCAGCCGCTTGATCAAGGCCGGGGCGCCCAATCGCAGCAGGCCGGCGATATGCGGGGCCGCCGCCAGCAGGCCGATGCCCAGTCCAAGCCTTTCCGAGTGCAGCTCGCGGGCCAGATAGATGACCAGCGTGGTGCTGGCCAGCCCATTGCCGATGGCCCAAACCAGGCCGTTCCAAACAGCCAGCCGCTGCGCGCGGCGGCGCTCGAAGACGGGCAATCGCGGTTCAGGCGTCGGAATCATCGCCCCTAGGGTAAGGTCCGCTGCCGATGAGTGCAAGATTGCGGCCCTTGCGGCAACGAACCTCGCCGAGGCCGCTCGAAACGTCGGACTGCCGTAATCCGAATGATTTTCGTCGGTTTTTTCTTACACCTCGCCCTAACATCCGCCCATTCCGTTGGTCTTTGGCATCTGGAAGCGGTCGGCTATAATTCCCGCACTTTCCAAAATCTAACCCATTCCCATTCCTCTTACGCATCCCAGTAGGAGCGAGCCACGATGACGCAAGAACCGGGTCCGGCCATGATCGAGGCCTGCGGACTGTCGAAATACTACGGCGATTTTGCCGCCATCCAGAACGTGACGTTTCAAGTCCGCCAGGGCGAGGTCGTGGCCTTTCTGGGACCCAACGGGGCCGGCAAGAGCACCACGATGAAGCTGCTGACCGGATACTTGGCCCCGTCGGCGGGCACGGCCCGGATCGCCGGACACGACATGTCGACCGACCGGCTGGCCGGCGCGGCCCGGCTGGGCTATTTGCCCGAAAACGGTCCGCTCTACCCCGACATGACGCCCCGCGGCCTGTTGGAGTTTTTTGCCGATGCCCGCGGACTGTCGCCGGCCGCAAGAAAATCGCGGATCGACGCCGTTGTGGAGCTCTGTGCGCTGGGCAGCGTCATCGGCAAACCGATCGGCAAGCTTTCGCGCGGCTACCGGCAGCGCGTGGGCATGGCCCAAGTGCTGCTGCACGAGCCCGACGTGCTGATTCTCGACGAACCGACCGCCGGCCTGGACCCGAACCAGATTCACGAGGTCCGCGAGACGATCCGCAAGCTGGGCCAGAGCAAGACCGTGCTGCTTTCAACCCATATCTTGCAGGAAGTCGAGGCGATGGCCGGCCGCGTGCTGTTTATCAACGAGGGCCGCATCGTGTTCGACGGTCCGATCAAGGAGCTAACCCAAGACGGACGCCCGCTGGACGAGCATTTCCGCGCCCTGACGGCGGCGTAGTTGGAAGAAGGATGAAGGATCAAGGATGAAGGATCAAGGATCAAGTGCCATAACCTAGTAGTCACTGAAGTGCCATAACCTGGTAGTCACCTGTTAGGTGTGTAAGGCCGATTTTCAGCGACGACATCGTTC
>CAYMQL010000689.1:0-1689 GCA_964392255.1 uncultured Planctomycetaceae bacterium
GATCAGCAACAAGGTTTTCACAAAAGTATGCATAGTTCTGAGGGGTTAAGGGACTATGGAACTCATTCGTATAGCAGCCGCCGGCACGGCGGCTATGGACTGCCAAGTAAATCGTGTCGCAATAAGGATAGCCGGGGACAAACCGCCCCCGGTATGTGCGTGGGTTGGCGGCCTCGTTTGTATCGCGGCACTATCATAATTTCGTCAAATCGCGCTTTTCGGCCTTGCCCCTTGCCAAAGGCTCCTGCGGGGGATTATTCTAACATTCATGGCGTTCTGGCACAACAAAGCGGCTCTAGTCACAGGCGGCTCGAGCGGATTGGGGCGGATCATCGCAGAAACCCTCCTCCGGCACGGGGCGAAGGTCGCTATTGTCGGCCTCGAATCCCCGCAAGTCGAGCAGGCCGCCGCCGAAATGCGATCCGCCGGCCGAGACGTGCTGGGCATCCATGCCGACATCACTCGCCAGGGAGACGTGGATCGGGCCATGGTTCAAACGCTTGATCGTTTTGGACAACTGGACGTTCTGGTGAACAACGCCGGCCGCTCGATGCGCGGCAAGGCGCTCGACGCCACGCCCGAACAGTTTCGCGAGTTGATGGAGCTGAATCTGATCGCCTTGGTGCGTTGCACCCGCGCGGCCGTTCCGCATTTGCTGCCGCGGCGGGGCCATGTGGTCAACATCGGCTCGCTGGCGGCGAAATCGGCCGCCCGTTGGGTCGGTGCCTATCCCGCCACAAAGTTCGCCGTCGCGGCCTACTCGCAACAGTTGCGGCTCGAACTGGGCCCGCAAGGACTGCACGTCTTGCTGGTTTGCCCCGGTCCGATCCAACGCAAAGACGCCCGATTGTATCCGCTGGCGGGGCTCGAGGACGTGCCCGAGGCGGCGCGGGCGCCGGGCGCCGGAGTCAAATTGGGAGGCATCCGGCCCGAAGCGCTGGCCGAGGCGATCGTACGTGCGTGCGAGCGCCGCCGGCCCGAACTGGTCGTTCCCGGCCGTGCCAAATTATTGTTCGCCTTGGCCCAACTTTGGCCGAGCCTCGGCGATTGGATTGTCAAACGAATGAGCCAATAGGAGTTTTTCATGACAGCTTTTCCGAATGTTTCTAAGATTCAATACGAAGGCCCCCAGTCGAAAAATCCGCTGGCCTTCCGCCACTATAAAGCCGACGAACTGATCGAAGGCAAGGCGATGCGCGACCATCTGCGCTTCAGCGTGGCCTATTGGCACACGATGCGCGGCACCGGCAGCGATCCGTTTGGGGACGACACGATGGTCCGTCCGTGGGAAGGACCGGTTGACACGGTCGAAAACGCCGTCACGCGCGTCCGCGCGGCCTTCGAGTTTTTCGAAAAACTCGGCGCGCCGTTCTATTGTTTCCACGATCGCGACGTGGCCCCCGAGGGCGCGACCCTGGCCGAAACCAACAAAAATCTCGACGCCGTCGTCCGCGTCTTGAAAGAAGAGCAGCAGCGCACCGGCGTCAAGCTGCTTTGGGGCACGGCCAATCTGTTCGGCAACCCACGCTATATGCACGGCGCCGCCACCAGTTGCAACGCCGACGCTTTCGCTTTCGCCGCCGCCCAGGTGAAAAAGGCCCTCGAAATCACCCATGAACTGGGCGGAGCGGGCTATGTGTTCTGGGGCGGACGCGAAGGCTATCAGAACCTCTGGAACACCGACATGCG
>CAYMQL010000690.1:0-1688 GCA_964392255.1 uncultured Planctomycetaceae bacterium
TCGTGGCGGCAGACATGAAGCGGCTATTGACTCCGTCGTGCAAAAAGCCTCCGAGTCGCGTCCGACGATCCCGGAAGGTCTCGAAAGGCGTATCCTCAACATACCAGCCGTTGAAGTTTTCGTCCAGGCAAAATTCCCCCGCCAGCGGGATGCCGCCGTGGATTTCCACCCGGCGCCGATTGCCGCAAAACAGCGCATCAAAGGGCCGGCCCGCCCCCGCGGTGATTTGCTTATATTGAGGGGTATTGCTTTATTTTCACTTCGGGTGTATATTATCGCTCGACAATCATCAGGGGGAGGCATTTCTTTCGGGCATTGGAGTTTTCTTTTCTCGGGCGTTTGGATTTTCGCGGATCGCCCACAGTGCCTGTCGGAGGCAGCGTTCGGTTTGGCGAATTGTGTGAACCGGAACAGTGCGTTACCGAGCCCCTTTTCTTGGTACAGGAGGTCATGATGAGAACTCTGCAATTGACGATGCGTTGTGCGATGGTGTGCGTTGTGCTGTCGGCGGCCGCCGCTGCCGAGGCTCATATCTGGGGCGGATGGTCGAAAGAAATCGCCAGCGATACGTTGGATCGCTGGGTGCTGAGCTTGTGGTCGGACAGCGGCGAGACCATCACTGCGTTCGACATTGGAATTTTCGATCCTCTGTTTGAAGGCAACTTCGTAACCGGCAGCGAGCCGATTTTTGCCCCGACCAAGGACCTGGACACGAGTTTTTTGTTCCAGGTGAGTCACAAGTCGGGATTTCAAGTAGTGACCGATCTGGTTACGCTGAATCCCTATGAGGATGGTGGCTGCCTTGTTGGGATGTTTGCTAGGACAAGTAGCGGCATCTACAACGGCGGTTGGACGCCGACGATTCTGAATCCCTTGGAGTTGGCCGAAATCGTGGTTCCCAAGGACAGCATCACGGATCCCCTCAACGAGTTGCTGGTTCTGAATTCGTTGCCGACATGGGAGGATTGGCGGCCAAAAGCCGTAATAGGGGAAAAAACAATACAGTTTAATTGCTTTTTGGGCGCCGACGAGAAACTTGCATTTCTCTTTCAGGGTCCGCCTCCTCCGCCAGAGCCCGAACCGAGCACGTTTGTGCTGTTGCTGACCGGTCTGTTGGGCGCGGCGGTTTACGCATGGCGGCGGCGCGGCCGGAAGTAGACGCACCTCGCGCGGAACGACGACGAGAAGCGAATTGACCCAAAAAAGGCATGGTCGTTCGCCTCCGGTTCTCAAAGGCGAACACGGGGGCCAGGTACGCTGACGCTGCCCCAAGGCTGTTGGGCCTTGAATACTAGCTGTTTTTGCCCCCGGGTGCATCTCGCACTTTGCGCTGCGTCGTTTAGTTCTACTGCGCAGGATCGTTTGCATTTCCATTTGCAAAGTTCATCGTTTTCGTGGGCCGAAGGCCCTGCCGTTCGCCCAGCCCTGGTGTGATTGTGCCAAAGGAATGCCGATTTCGGCCCAACGGGCCAACCATTGTGCCGGGCGAATCGCCCGTTGGGCCGACGCGATCTCGGATGGTGTTTCCCCGCGTCCCTGGGCGAACGGTCGCCGCTTCGTGGCGGCAAACATCGCATCGACGTCAATTTGCCGAAACTTTTTGAGTCGCTTGGAGATGCTGTTCAACACCGCTTCCAATCCTGCGTGCCGCCGGAAATGTATTCCAGCGACTTGTCGTAGATGGCCAC
>CAYMQL010000691.1:0-1687 GCA_964392255.1 uncultured Planctomycetaceae bacterium
GCTGGGGCCCGAGTTCTGCCGCGCCGTCGAATTGCTTTTCAACTGCCGGGGCGGCGTGTTGGTTTGCGGCATGGGCAAGGCGGGCCTGGTGGGCCAAAAAATCATGGCCACGCTGGCATCGACCGGCACGCCGAGTCACTGCCTGCATCCGGCCGAGGCGGTCCACGGCGACTTGGGCCGCGTGCGCCGCGACGACGTGCTCTTGATGCTTTCACAAAGCGGAGAAACCGAGGAAATTGTCCGCTTGCTGCCCTCGTTGGTTGAGTTGGGCGTGCCGATCGTCGCAATTACGGCCGAGGCCGCGAGCACCTTGGGCCGGGCCGCCGCGGTCACGATCGAGATGGGACCCTTGGAAGAAGCCTGCGCGTTGGGCTTGGCGCCCAGCACCAGCACAACCGCCATGCTGGCCGTCGGCGACGCGCTGGCGCTGGTGGTCAGCCATTTGCGAGGCTTCGGCCGCGAGGATTTTGCCCGATTTCATCCGGGCGGCAGCCTGGGCAACCGGCTGAGCAAGGTCGAACACCACATGCGGCCTTTGGACCAATGCCGCGTGGCCGGCGATGGGCGGACGGTGCGCGAGGTGCTGGTCGAGGCCGCCATGCCCGGCCGGCGAACCGGCGCCACGATGCTGGTCAATACACAGGGCAAGCTGTCGGGTATTTTTACCGACAGCGATCTGGCGAAGCTTTTTGAGCATCGGCGCGACGGCGAATTGGACGCGCCCGTTCGCCGGGTGATGACCGTCGATCCGCTGCGCGTGAAGGCGGGCTCGATGATGGTCGACGCCGTGGCCCTGATGGCCGGGCGGAAAATCAGCGAATTGCCCGTGGTCGACGCCGATGGGCGGCCGGTCGGGTTGATCGACGTGACCGACGTGGTTGGTTTGCTGCCGAAAGAGGCTGCGGCGGCGGATTCGGAGTCGGTTCTGCCCGGTAAAACGGCCGCGTTGCGCGTGATCGGCGAAGCGGAAGGGGGAAGCATCGCATAGTTGCGGAGTCGAACGAGGAGGCAGCGCCGTTGCGAAGATTGCGGCGTTACGCTGGAAAAACTTCAAAAAGTCGCCGCGTGGACGCGGCGGCTAAACGAATCATAGAATCTCAAATCCCCGCCCTTCCTATGCCGCTCGACGAACGCTGCCGCCCTATCCGACTGATCCTTTCCGACGTCGACGGCGTATTGACCGATGGCGGCATCGCGCTGGACAACCAGGGCATCGAAACCAAGCGGTTCCACGTTCGCGACGGTTTGGGCATCAAGCTTTGGCAAAAGGCGGGCTACCGGTTCGGCCTGATAACGCAACGCAGCTCGAACATCGTAAAAATGCGGACCGCCGAGTTGGGCATCGAGATCATCCGGCAGGGGATCGACAACAAGCTGACGGCCTTGCAGGGCATTCTGGCCGAGTTGCGTCTGAGTCCGGCCCAGGCGTGCTACATCGGCGACGATTTGCCCGACCGACCGGCGGTTCGGGCCGTGGGGCTTGGCGTGGCGGTGGCCGATGCGTGTGCGGAGTTGCGACAGGCGGCCCATTATGTTACGGCATTGCCCGGCGGCGCCGGCGCGGTGCGTGAAACGATCGAGCTGATCCTGAAGGCCCAGTCGCGTTGGGAGGATTTGATTCAAGCGTATCGATAGGGGCTCGGGGCTGGGGACTCGGGATTCGGGAATAAATTTTGGTTCATCCGAC
>CAYMQL010000692.1:0-1686 GCA_964392255.1 uncultured Planctomycetaceae bacterium
ATCATGCAGGTTGCGGCATAGAAGAATTGTTCGCCGATTCCAAATCGCTTACTTGCTTTGCCCAGCTTGCCTAACTAAGATCAAGTATGTAGCGGTTTTGGCAAGATTTTAACCCACGCTCCCACCCGCGGCCGGGCAGCCGTCGGCGTGGGGGCGTACCGGACAATTTCCCTGGATATGGAGAGGATACCCATGCGTTGTCGCGGACTCGGCAAGTGGTCGGTTTGGATGTTGGCGGCGGTCGTGGTCAGTCTTGCAGCGGCTTCGGCGGCTCGCGCGCAGGACGACGGCGGCGACGACGAAGGCACCAGCGGCATGGCCGGCGTTGTGGTCGATGCCGACGGGGTGCTGCGGACGAAAGTGTTTCGCGACCCGACCGGGCAGATCATGCGAGAACGCATTGCCGCGGCCCGCGCGACCCTCGATCCGAAACTGACCGCTTATAGCAAGCTGCGAAAGATTTCGTTGAATCGCTTGGAGCAGGCGATTCTCGAACACGACGGGGTCGTCAGCGACGAGATGCGTTACTTGGCCGGCTTGCAGCGCGTCCGCTATGTGTTCTACTATCCCGACAGCAAAGACATCGTGCTGGCCGGTCCGGCCGAAGGCTGGACGGCGGACCTTTCGGGCCGCGTCGTGGGCCTGACCAGCGGGCGGCCGGTCGTACAGTTGCAAGACGCAGTCGTGGCGCTGCGAACGTTCAAGCCCGGCACGCAAGACCGGCCGGCGATCGGCTGCTCGATCGATCCGACTCAAGAGGGCTTGGCTGCGATGCAGCAATTTCTGCGGAGCAACCGCCCGAATCCCAATGAACCGCGGCCGTTCGTCGAGGCTTTGCGCACCAGCCTCGGCAACCAATTGGTCAGCATCAACGGCGTATCGCCCAAAACTCGCTTCGCCCAAGTCATGGTCGAAGCCGACTATCGGATGAAGCTGATCGGCATTGGGCTGGAGCGTCCGCCTGTGCGGTTGGTCAGCTACGTCGAGCGAGCCAAGCCCGCCGACGTGGGCCGCAACGCCATGCAACGCTGGTTCTTCGTGCCCGACTATCAGTGCGTCCGCGAGAGCGACGACAAGCTCGGCATGGAGTTGGTCGGCGACGGCGTGAAACTGGTCGGCGCGGACGAGGTGGTCACCCGCAGCGGCGAGCGGCAAAGCGCCCTGGGCCGCGCGAATCGGGCCAGCCTGACCTTTGTGCAGAGCTTCACCAAGCAGTACGCCGAGTTGGCCGAGCGGTCGCCCGTCTACGCCGAGTTGCGAAATTTGATCGACCTGGCCGTGGCCGCCGCGTATATCCAGCAAGAGGATTATTGCGGCAAGGCCGGTTGGAAGATGGAGTTCTTCGGCAGCGAAGAGGCCTTTCCGGTCGAAACCTACGAGATTCCTCAAACGGTTCAGTCGGCCGTCAATGCGATTTGGAAGGGGCACACCCTGATGACGCCCATCGGCGGCGGCGTGCAGATCCAGGCCGCCAAGGCGCTCGATTCGGAGAACGTGCTTGCCGACGAAAAGGGCAAGGTCGGCAAGCTCCGCGAGACCGTCAAGCCCGATCTGGCCGCGGGCCAGTGGTGGTGGGATTAACGTCGCGACGCCGTGGTTACGGCTTCGACCGCTTCGATCGCCACATCGTCCAGCCGGGCCTCGCCGAGGCCCGAGAGGGCGAAGGTGACGCAGATGGGGCCCGCT
>CAYMQL010000693.1:0-1682 GCA_964392255.1 uncultured Planctomycetaceae bacterium
TGCCGCACCAGTTCATAGGTCGGGCGATATTCTTCGTCGGTCCGCGAGAACGCCCGCAGACACTTCTCCTTTGGCACAAGATTGCCAATTTCTTCATCGACCAGCAGGCAATCGACGTCGTCGCCCAGCAGCTTGGGCTTTTCGGGCGGCGCGATCACCTTCATCAAAGCGTCGATGTGCGAGGCGATCATCAAATTGCCTTGCCAAACCGTCAGAGCCGCATGCGGCAGCAACCGCTGCTCCCTTTCCTCCTCCTCGTCGTCGTACAACAGCTTCTTCCGTTTTTTGGGCGCGTGCGCCGGCGCAACCGCGGGCAGGTCGCCGAACGAAATTTCGGGCGCCTCGGGCATCGGCGACTGGTCCTCGACGATCTCCCAAATCACCAGCCCGTCGACCTCGCGCCGCTGGGCGGTTGGATCGTTCTTCATCAGCTTTTCAATCGCCTTGGCCACCGCCTCGGGGTTGGTCGTCTCGATGGCGAACAGCAGCCGCTCGCTGCTGGTCGTAATGGGCAACTGATAGTCGGTAATGACGCTGATCCGCTGTCCCAGGTGTTCGATCAACTCGTCGTGCAGCTTGATTTGCGGCCCGTTCGGGTCTTCCTCCAAGCCGCGCTTGACCTCGTCCCACATTCCTTGCTCGCCCTGGCCGATGAACTCGTCGAACAGAAAGCCGAAGTTCTCGAAGGCGTTGCGAATGTCGAAATAAAGCGTCGTGTAGGTGGCCACGTCGCGCGGGACCCAGGACTGCGGCGCGAAATCGGCCGCATTCGGAAACACCAGCATTTTCATCGCTTTTTCGTAGGGCCCGGGTGCATAAACCGCCGTCCGATGCACCATCTCGCGCTGTTCGGTGGCAAAATCGAGAAATCCGCCGATCCCCTGCACGGCGTCCATGCCCTGGTTGCGCATCACCTCCAAAACGCTCTTGCCTTTGCGCCGCCTCGCTTCGGGCGTCGCGGCCCTGGCCGCCTCGGCGTATCCCAAGGGATGGATGAACCAACGAATTTGCGGCGCCGCTTCGTCGTGGTCGCTCCGGCACCGCTGCATCACGGCCTGGAACGGCTTGTGCTCGGCCAGACTGCCGTCGGCCTTTCCGTCGGCGGCCCGCCGAAGAATATCCTGCATGACGCCCAAATGGTCGGTCACCACCAACAGATTGCCGGTCAGACAGTAAAACGCCCGCCGCGCCGGTGTTTCATCGGCCGAGGGCTGATCGGTGGCTTCGGCTTCGCCCGCGGTCTTGGCAGCTTTCGCGGCCTCGGATTTTTCGCTGCCTTTCAGCGTGCTTTCGGCAGCCTCCTTCTCTTCCTCCAGTTGCGGCAGATCGAATTGAACGACGGCGTCGGGACATCCTTCGACGCTCAGTTCGCTTCGCTTGGCGCCCCGCTGCAATTGGGCCGCCGTGACCTTTTCGAGCATCTCCTTCGCTTGCGGCAGCTTGCCGGCAACGTCGACCACAATCGCCATCGCCGCCTTGCCCGGCGCAGGCGCGATCAACCCAATCGCCACGTCGCCGCCGGGCACGCCCCGCATGTCCTCCAACGTAAGACCCAACCGATCGTGGACGTTCGACCATCGCTGGTCGAGTTGCCGCCGCAGGTCCTTCGTAAACGGCTTCATCACCGGGTCGGCCATTAGCCGCCCCAATTGCGTCTTGTTCCAATGCTCGCCGAGGATGTC
>CAYMQL010000694.1:0-1674 GCA_964392255.1 uncultured Planctomycetaceae bacterium
GCCCCTCTCCCAAAGGGAGAGGGGAGCAATTTGCCAATGACGACACTCGTGAAAGAAACGCCGTCCGTGCCGAGGGTTGCGCCCGCTCTCGCGCTTTCTCACGGCGAGATGGGTCGCTTCTGGCGACGCGGCGAGCCGATGGTTTGGGCGACCGCCGCGGCGCTGGCCGGAATCCTCTTGCTGGTCTTTCTGTTGCTCGCCGTGGTTTTGGTCAACGGATTGGGCGTCTTTTGGCCTGCGCCGATCGCCGAAGTCGCTCTGGCCGACGGCTCGCGGTTTCTTGGCCGACCAATCCGCAGCGAAACCAACCCCGACACCGGCGAGTCGAGCATCCAGTTCAAGGCCGGCAATCGCGAGCTCAATCCGAATCGCCAGGATTTCCGCTGGATCAAAGAGTCGGAAATCCGCGCGATGACATGGCCGGCTGAAATCTGCGTTTTGGAGCGGGTTGAAAACGGCGACTTCTACGGCTATGTCGGGCGTCTTGCGGGGCCCGATTTGCAATCGGCGTCCCAGTTGCCGACCGCCGAGGCGATTCCCGTCGCATTGACAATCATGCGCCGAAAAGCGGCCGACGAATTGGAACCGATCGCGGCCGAACTGCTCGCGCTGAGCGGTCGGCTCCAGCGGGCGCGCAACGCCCTGTTGAGACTGCAATATCGAAACGCAGCGACAAAACAATCGGCCGCCGCCGATGCGTCGCAAGCCGATCGGCCGATTTCCGCCCAACAACGCGAACTCGAATCGCTCTGCGAGCGCATCAAAAAGCAATCCGACAAGCTTGTCGGCCGCCAGCAGCAACGACTCGCCGATTTGCGGCAAAACGTCGTGATGATGACGGATGCGGCGGGAAAAGAAACCTCCGTCGCGCTGCTTGACGTGGTGCGGCTTTACCGGCCCAACGCGATGGGCGCGGCGGCCAAATGCCGGCACTATCTGAGCAAGATCGGCGAGCTGCTTTGGGACAATCCGCGCGAAGCCAACACCGAGGGCGGACTGTTTCCGGCCATCTTCGGCACGGTTCTACTGATTTTTCTGATGGCGGTTTTGTGTTTTCCGCTGGGCGTGCTGGCCGGCATCTATCTCGGCGAATACGCCAAAGACGGCTTCCTGGTCCGGTTGGTGCGCATCGCCGTCAACAATCTGGCCGGCATCCCTTCGATCGTCTACGGCATTTTCGGCCTCGGGTTCTTCGTCTACGGCGTCGGCGGGCTGCTGGACCACTGGCTCTTTCCCGAGCGCGTCGCGGTCGGCACGCCCACCTTCGGCACCGGCGGCATTCTTTGGGCAAGCCTGACGCTCGGATTGCTGACCGTGCCGGTCGTGATCGTTTCGACCGAAGAGGCGTTGCGGGCGATTCCGCGGGCGACCCGCGAAGGGTCGTACGCCCTCGGCGCGACGAAACTCCAAACCCTTTGGCGGGTGCTCGTGCCGATGGCCTCGCCGGGCATGATGACCGGCTTCATTTTGGCGATGGCCCGGGCGGCCGGCGAGGTAGCCCCGCTGATGATTACCGGCGTTGTGAAGCTGGCCCCGCAGATGCCCATCGACGGCGTGTTCCCGTTTTTCCACCTCGATCGGAAGTTCATGCACTTGGGATTCCACATTTACGACGTCGGCTTCCAGTCGCCCAACGTCGAGGCCAGCAAACCGATGGTCTACGTCACCACGCTG
>CAYMQL010000695.1:0-1663 GCA_964392255.1 uncultured Planctomycetaceae bacterium
GATGAGCCCTTTACCCGGCGCGATCGCCACCAAGCCCGGCAGTTGCACGAAACCCCTGCCCGGCATCATGCCCGAAATCGTCGGCGAAGACCGCAAACCGGTTCCGGTCGGCGCGGGCGGCTGGTTGACGATCAGCAAGCCGTGGCCGTCGATGCTGCGCGGCATTTGGGGCGACGACGAACGGTACAAGGCTCAGTATTGGTCCGACGTGCCCGGCAAGTATCTCTGCGGCGACAACGCTCGCTGCGACGAAGACGGCTACTATTGGATCATGGGCCGCATTGACGACGTGTTGAATGTTTCCGGCCACCGGCTGAGTACGATCGAGATCGAGAGCGCCTTGGTCAGCCACGAGGCGGTGGCCGAAGCGGCTGCGGTCGGCCGGCCGCACGACGTCAAGGGCGAAGCCGTCGCCGTATTCGTCACGTTGGCCGGCGGATTCGATCCGTCGGAAGACTTGCGGAAGGAGTTGAAGAACCACGTCCGCAAAGAGATCGGCGCGCTGGCCGTGCCCGACGACATCCACTTCACGGCTTCGCTGCCGAAGACGCGCAGCGGCAAAATCATGCGGCGACTGCTGCGCGACATTGCCGCGGGCCGCGAAACCGTGGGCGACACCTCGACGCTGGAAGACTACAGCGTGCTGGCCCGGTTGCGGACCGAAGACGAGTAGGCGGCCGCAACGGCGGAAGTTGGCGCGTCAAGCAGCCGGGGGCTAACAGCCCCCGGAGTGTGCGCGAATGCGCGGCCACGCTCCGGGAACTGTTAGCTCCCGGCTAGATCGTTATGTTTTCCATGGTTTAGCCGGCGAACATTGTCGCCGCGGGCGTGGGGGAATTTGGCGGGTATTAGCGGCGATCAAGTTCGCCGGCTAAACAAGACGCTTGACAGTCGCGCACACGGCGCTCGACTTTGGCCAGCAGATCGCGCTCGTCGAGGGCGGCGATTTCGTCGGGCGTCATCGGCTTGCCGAAGTGAACTCGGATTCTGCCGCGTCCCGGAAACGGCCGCCAGCGCGGCCACGCTTGAAATGCGCCGTCGATGGCCACCGGCAGGATCGACGCCCCGGAGCGAACGGCCAAAGCGGTAAAGCCCGGGCGAAATGGGGAGATACGGCCGTCGCGCGTGCGCGTGCCCTCGGGAAAAACCAGCACCATCTCGCCCCGTTTCAGCCGCCGCAGCGACTCTTTGATTCCGCTCAGACCGACGCCTTCCCGGTCGATTGGAATGGCGCCGACCGAGTGGATCAGCCAGCCGAACGGAGCGAAGCGGAAGAGCGTGTCGCGAGCAAGATAGTTCAGATGCCGCGCACAACCGATGCCCACCAGCGGCGGATCAAGGTGGCTTTGATGGTTTGAGACCACCAGCACGCCGCCGGCGGCGGGAATGTTCTCGCGGCCCGAGTATCGCACGCGATACACGACGATCCCGAGGAGTTGCAATCCCCGCTTCAAAAGTTCATACCACGCGCGGCTGAGTAGCGAACGTTGCGACATCGTTGGGAGTATAACAATGAGTTCGTTAAGCGGCCGACGGCCGCGGCAGTTCATGTATCGTAGATTGAGTCTCAGGCATGTAATTTCGTATCAAGATAGCCGGGAGCTAACAGCCCTTACCATTACCCACATTTTTTAGCTTGACATTGCGAAAAACACGAGTTTTT
>CAYMQL010000696.1:0-1660 GCA_964392255.1 uncultured Planctomycetaceae bacterium
GCTGTTAGCTCCCGGCTATCTCGACACGACATTACTTTCCTGAGACGCAATAAACGACGCACGTTATCGGGTCTTGTCCGGCTCAACGTGAATCACCACCCGCCCTAGCGACGGAACGCGCCGGCGAAGATGCTCTTCCAGGCGGACCGTCAGGTCATGGGCCTCGGTGATGGCTGTGGCCGGATCGAGCGTGCAGTGGAACGAAACGGCCAGCTCGCCGCCGGCCCATTGCACCCGCACGTCGTGCGGTTGAATCTGCGAGGAGCATGTTTCCAGAAACTCGCCGATCGCCTTTTGCACGGCCAGTTGGCCGGCCGGCTCGCCGCGGACCGTGGCCGCCGCGTCGCCGGCGGGCTCGATGTGCGTAACAATCCGCGTCACGCCGGGCAACGCCTGCCGCAAGGCCCGCTCGAACTCGTCGGCTTGGGCGTGGGCTTCATCGAGGCGAAGTGAATCGCTCACCTCGAGATGCAGTTCGAGCCACCGCTGCCGATCCTCCTCATAAATGCGGATGCCGTGGGCGCCCAGCCCATGCCGCGCCGCCAGCAGTCGAATCATCGTCGTCGTGTCTTCTTCGGCGGGGGCGATCGGCTCGACGTGGACCACGACGTCGGCGCCGGGCAGCACGGCATCAACTGCGGCCTCGACCTCGTCGGCGATGTCGTGCGCCCGCTCGAAGGCCGCGGCCCGACCCACGGCCAGCGTCAGATCGGCGAAAATCTCCGGCCCGCTGCGACGCAACCGCAGCCGAAGGATCCGCTCGACGCCCGGCACTTGCTGCGCCGCCGCGGCCACCTTTTCTTCCAATCCCGGCGGCACGCTGTCCAACAGATCGTCGATCGATCTTTTGCCGAGCCTCAGGCTGACCCAAATGACGATCAGAGCCACGACTAACGCGGCCACCGTGTCGGCGCGAACCAACCAAGGCATCCCCAGCCGCTCGCCGGCCACCACGCCGCAAAGACCCAGCAGCACAACCGCCGACGACCAGATGTCGGTCGAAAAGTGCAGGGCGTCGGCCTCCAGGGCCTGGCTGCGATACTTCTCGGCCGCCCGCTGCAATGCACGCGAACGCGAGTAGTCGACCCCGATCGACAGGATGACCACCAAAAACGCCCAGACGTTCGGATCGACGGCCTTCTCGGCCACGAACAGCCGATTCACGGCTTCGCTGATGATCCAGATGCACGTGACCAACAGCAGCACGGTCTGGAACAGCGCCGAGAGATTTTCGATCTTGCCGTGGCCGTAGGGGTGTTCACGATCGGCGGGCCGGCCCGAAATGCGAACCGCCCAAAGCGTCATTCCCGCAGCCACCAGATCGAGCCCGGAGTGGGCGGCCTCGGAGAGAATTCCCAGACTATTCGTCCACAGGCCGACGCCCAGCTTCGTGCCGGTCAGCAGCACGGCCGCCGCTAGCGACCAGAACGCCACCGAACGCTTTTCGCGATCGGCCTGACTGAGCGGCGCATGCGGCGGAACGTCGTGCATAGGCGGCGGCCCCTGTGGCGGGTCCCGGCAGTTATAACCAACCCGCCGGACTGTGTAAACGCCGCGCACTCGCAGCTCAAAGTCCAGGGTGCATTCCGCACTTTGCGCTGCGGTGTTTAGCCCGAAGGGCTTTTGTAGGATAGCCCAGGGTTGCCGCGCAGCGGCTACC
>CAYMQL010000697.1:0-1656 GCA_964392255.1 uncultured Planctomycetaceae bacterium
TAGATTGCGAGTTAGCGCAGTATTCCACCTTTTGTCTGTCTCTGTGACCTCCGTGTCTGCTATGTAGCTTTTTCGTCAAGGGGTAGTTCCCGTTTCAGGTCAAGTGGTAGGAATGATCACACGCAGCCTGCTATTCAGTCGTCCGTGGCTGTCCGCGGAGACTATTTTACCGAAACGCTGGGGGCGGACCAATCTCCGTGACGGGCGGGGCCCAAGACACAAACGGTCGCGACTCCTTCGTGATCATCGGTGGATC
The DNA here is from genome assembly GCA_964392255.1 of uncultured Planctomycetaceae bacterium. Lineage (GTDB taxonomy): Bacteria > Planctomycetota > Planctomycetia > Pirellulales > Thermoguttaceae > CAYMQL01. Next base: position 257 of record CAYMQL010000697.1, read on the forward strand.
AATCGTACTCTTGCTCAGCTTCGGATACTTCCTCTCTTGGTCCTTTGTCAAAGTTCAGTCGGTTTCTCGTTCTTCCTTCGGCCTGTTGTCCGGCTAGGTGTTGCCCGTCGCGATCTAGCCCGTGGCCGAAAGCGGCAAGGCTCCGAGAATTGTCGCGTCGCGACCTCGATGCCACATGCGAACGGCCAGCCGACGCATGCTCGCCACTACGGCAATTTTCTTCTTCTTGGGATTCTTGGCTTTGATCCGTTCGTAGGCCGCTTTTTCTTCCTCGCTATGCCGCACGCGGGACCAAGTCGCTTGGCACAGGACTTTCCGCACCCGCGGGGAACCTTGATGGGTGATATGTCCCTTGCGGTCGTTTTGCGATCCGCTCTCGTTGCTCGAAGGGGCCAGGCCCAAGTAGGCTGCGATCTGGCGACGATTGGCGAACCGGCTCAAGTCGCCCAACTCCGTCAGAAAGACGATCGCCGTCAGCACGCCCACGCCGCAAAGCTTCGTCAATTCCCGTATGCGCGACTCGTAACGCGGCGACCAAGCCAACGCCGCTACGAGTTGGTCCAGTCGCTGCTCTTCCTCTTCCAGGAATTGCAGTTGTCGCAGCAAACTGCCCAAGGCCGCTTTACCGCCGCTGCCCAAGGAACTCTCCCTCGCGGTCAGTGGGTCCGCCAGTTCCCGCTGCAACCAGCCGCGGAAAGCTTTCGTCCAGCCCTTGCCCACGCCCGAGGGACGCCGCAATTGACAACGCTTCAAAAGGCTCTGCACCTGGGCCTTCATTGCCGTTATCTTTTCGCCCACGTCCAATCGCATCCGCACCAACTCGCGGTCGTCCCGGGTTTGCGCGTCGGGAATCCATACCATCGGGAGGCCATTGCCGGCCAAAATGTGTGCCCGCAACAATTCCAGCAAATCCAAGGCGTCCTTTTCGTCGGTCTTCTCTCGTTGCCGTCGGGCCGATCGGGCGATCTTCGTCGGCGCCAGCACGTAGCACTCGATGCCCGCGGCCGCGAGCTGATCGTACAAGCCAAAACCTTGCCCCGAGGCTTCATAGGCGAACACCACTCGTGCCCCCCCAGCGGCCTTAGCTCGCTGTCGCAAGTCGGCGACCATAGCCCGTCGCCCCGACGCGGTATTTTTCACCGAGCGGGTTTCCGGGCTTTGCCGATCCTCGGCGATCTTCAAAATCATCGACTCCTCGTGCAAATCACAACCAATCATGATAACCTTACGCATGGCCAGTTCCTTCAACAGTACGGGGTTAGGAAATGTTCGTTTTCACACTTGAACTTTCCTACCGCCTCGCCCGTCTGGAGGCAACTGGCCCTTTGACTTAACTACATGGTAACTCCGTGGTGCGTTTCTCTTGGATTGCGAGTTAGCGCAGTCGCAATAACGAACCG
>CAYMQL010000698.1:0-1651 GCA_964392255.1 uncultured Planctomycetaceae bacterium
TGTTCATGTTTGATCTCCTTCGAGGATCGCCAAGGCTGGATCCGCATTCTTGGCTGCCCCATCTTAGCGGAAAGCTTAGAACGCCAAAAGAGTGTCTGAAAAAAAGGTTTTTTCCACCGGGGGGGACGATTTGACGCACGGGGCGTCGAAATCATCGCAACGCATGATGCCGTTGCGGGTTGGGGCGAGTCTACGGCAAAGGGGACAGTCCAATTTTCGCTGACACGAAAATTGGGACAGTCCCCCCAGATCGGCCCCAAGCAGCTCCGCGCCTGCTCCCTATTGGCACGCTATCTTATTGATAGGTATAATGTTAGGAACATGGACCTAGGCTACCGACTGCTCGCTGCGAAGTATATCCGCCGGCATGCCAAGCAGCTTGCCGAGCAGTTTGACGGCGTGCGCGCGGCCGAGGACATCGAGTTCGTCCATCGGGCCCGTGTGGCGACGCGGCGGCTGCGGGCCGCCCTGCGGATGTTCGACGGCTGTTTTTCGAAGCGGCGAATCCGTCGCTGGCAAAACGCCATACGCCGAACGACCGCCAAACTGGGCGACGCCCGAGACCGCGACGTGCAGATCGAACTGCTTTGCGGCACGCTTTCGGCTTTGGGTGCAAAAGAATGTTTTCCGGGCCTTTCGCGAATTCTCGTCCAATTGGAACGCCAACGAGAGCGTCTGCAACGCAAGGTGGTCGCGGCCGTTGACCGGCTCGAGGCGCAGGGCGTGTTGCGAAAAATGCGCCGGGCGGCCCAACGCATGGTGCGCCGGGCCAAGTCGGCCGAGCCTGGGGTGTACACGTCCGACACCTTGGCTCAAATCGGCCCGCACATCCGAGAGCAGATCGACGAGTTGCTGCGCCATCAGGACAGCCTCGGCGATCCCGACGACCGCCTCCGGCATCACGCCATGCGAATCGCCGCGAAGCGGTTGCGCTATACGCTTGAAGTGGTTCGGCCCGCCCATGCCGGAAAGCTCGAAGAGGCCGTCGGCGCGATCAAGCGAGTGCAGTCGCTGCTGGGCGATGTACACGATTGCGACGTCTGGGCCGAACATCTCGACGCCTTTGCCGCAAAACAACGTAAGCGGATTCTAAAATTGTTCGGCCACGCCGGCCGGTTCGTCCATTTGCAGCCGGGCATTGAATATTTGCGTCAGGATCGCCGCCGGCATCGGCAAGAGGCGTTCGAGCAGCTAGTCGAATACTGGGGCCGGTTGAACGCACAGCGATTTTGGGAAGGGTTGGCCGCGGCGGTTTCGCCGGTCGATGCGGCGGCGGCCCAGCCCGCGCCGTGCTGCGAGGACTCTGACGCCGAGGCGGCGGCGCCGGCGGAACAATTGGCCGGCGATCGGTCGGACGGCCATCAGACGCTATTGACCGCCGCAGCCCGATAGAAACAATAGGTTGGCATGGAGCCGAACTCGCCAAAACCGCCGGCCGCAGTGATCGCCAAGACCGTGGCGGCCATTGACGTTGGGGCCAACGCGCTGCGCATGGTCGTCGCCGAGGTTTTTTCGGACGGCCGGATCGAGGTGCTCGAACGATTGCAGCGGGCGGTCCGCCTGGGACAAGACACTTTCCGCCGCGGACGCCTGGGCGGCGAAAGCATGAGGGCCGCCGTTCAGGTGTTGCGCGATTATCGCCAGGTGCTCG
>CAYMQL010000699.1:0-1643 GCA_964392255.1 uncultured Planctomycetaceae bacterium
TTGGCAGTTTCGCTCCGGGAGCTGTTAGCTCCCGGCTATTCTCATACGACATTGCTTTCCTGAGACGCAATAGCTGCCGACGTGCCGTCGGCCGCTAAACGGCGATTGCTTTCCGATCCTCAATCAACGGATGAGATTGCCCGATTTGACCGCAAAAAATTATTCATCCGCGTCCGCCCCTTGCGGCTGATCGGCGTTCTTTGCCGCCTGCTTGGAAGGAGCGCGGGCCGGCGCGTTTTCGGCCTCCGCCGCCGCTCGTTTGCGCTCCTTGCCATGCACCAGCGGCTCGGTCTGCTCCAACTCGCGCAGACACTGCACCAAACCGGTTTCGTCGGCCAGATAGATGCGGTCGGTGTCGGTGTTGACGAACTTGATGGGGATGCGTTCGGTTGAGAGAACGTCGAGGCGGACGCCGTTCTTGGCGTTCAAAACGATCAGCCGGCCGAGTCGGTCGACGCCGTAGACGCGGTCTTTGCCGGCGGCGACGAATTGCAGCACGTTGGGCGCAAACCAAAGGGCTTCGCGGCCGTCCTGAGCAGCCAGGCAGTACATCCCGCCGAACTGGGTGCAAACGTAAATCCGATCGTCGATTGCCGTCGGCGGCTGCACGATCGGATCGCCCGCGACAAATTGCCATGCCAGATCGCCCTTCTTTTCCTCGACGGCGAAGACCAACCCGTTGCGAGCCGCGGCGACGATCAGCCCCGATCCGTCCGCCGCTTTTGGATCCGGCGGCACATAGGCCGGACGCGCGGCGATCGGAGCGCCGGCCTCCAGGCGATACGTCAGCTCGAGCTGGCCGCGGGCGTGCCGGTTGAGCTTGGCAAGATTCAAATAACCCCGGTCGGTCGGCCATACGACGCATTCTTCTTCAACATTCTCGCGCGTCACGCGCGGCTGCACCAGCGCCTTGCCGTGCGACTGGCAAAGAAGCGGCGGGGGCACGTCCTCGCGAAGCCGGAAGGTTCCGGCACGCTCGGCATCGGGCGGCGCCGCAGCGTCCGATCCTTCGGTCGCGTCCGGCTCTTTTTCCGGGGCGTCCGCGTCGGTCAAAGCGTCGGTCGCGGGTTCCAAGCGATAGGCCGCGATCACGCCGGTGAGCATGGGGACGTAGGTCCGCTGGGTGCTTAAGGCCGGGCCCGCGCCGGGCGCGTGGGGCGTCTCTTTTTCCAACAGGATTTCGCCGGTCACCCGATTGAGCACGTACAACTGCGAGCCGTTGATCGTTGCCAGCAGCTTGCCCTTGGCGTCGGGCGTCATGCTGATTTGGCGAGGCTGGCCGACTTGCTTCCACCACAGCGTCTTGCCGGTCTCGGCGTCGATGGCGTGGATCACCGCCCGATCGGTTTGCGCGTAAAGGGTTCCGTCGTACAAAATCAGATCGGTCAGCCGCCCGCGACTCCGATCCAGCATCACTTGGGTGAACCAGGGGCGCGACAGTCCGTGCCGGTTGGCTGTTGTTTCGTCGATCAACTCGCCCGCCGAAAGCCAACCGCGCGGACAGAACAGGGCGACCAACGCGGCGACAAGGAGAATACCTCGGGGCATCTTCAATGATCCTCGTTAAAAAATGCTTCCAATCGCGGCCGTCCGTCGGAACGTCGGGCCGACCGGCCAACCTCCTTATCATAACGGCCGAAGAT
>CAYMQL010000700.1:0-1638 GCA_964392255.1 uncultured Planctomycetaceae bacterium
GTAGCCCGGGGTGTCGGGATAATACGAATTGCGCCACATGCCACCGCAATAATAATGGTCGTCGCCGGCCAGATCGTCGAGCATTCCAAAGCCCAGAGGGCCTCCGACGCCTTGCGCCCAGAGGGCCGCGTGGTAATCGTCGTTGCCGGCGCGGTCGACCAGCAGCCCAACGCCGCCGATGGCGTTGCCTTGCAGGCGGCGAACGCCGGCGTAGCGATCGTTGCCGGCATAGTCGATCAGAATGCCGACACCGGCCAACACCGACCCCTGGGCGACGTCCTGCGCCTGATAAACGTCGTCGCCGGCGTAGTCCAGAAGCATTGAAATGCCCAACACGGCCGCCCCTTGAATGCCGGGCCGGCTGCCGCGGTATGCGTCGTTGCCCGCCAGATCGATCAAAACCAGCACAGGCCGCACTGTGCCGACCGTGCCCTCGTAATAAACGTCATTGCCCCCGAGATCAATCACCACAGATACGTCGCGCATCTGATCAAGCTGGTAGGCGTTGTCTCCTTTGCCGCCAATCAGGATCGTGCCGCTGGGCGTATCGATCCTCGCGGCCAGCGGGCCGGTCACGCCCGCCGCCTTCGCAGCGCCGTCGTTTGAAAGCGACTTGAGTTGCTCCAACAGTTCCACGTTGGCGATCGGGGCCAAGGCTTCGGCCGCTTGGTAGATCGCCGGCCGATCCATCTTTTCCATCAAATCGCAAAGCCGCCGGGCCGTGCCGCGATCGGCCACCGTGTGCCCCACCTGATTTTGCGTCGAAAGCACCGGCACCAGATGCGATTGCAACTCGCGAATCTCCGACTTGCTCAGCGGGGCCAACGCGGCGCAATAAGCCGCTTGCGCCTCGGCTACCGCTTGTTTCACGGCGTCGAGCGCGGCCTCGGGCGACGTGGGCGACGCAACCTCGCGCGGCTTCCGCACTCCGGCGTCCATCTTTTCAGCCGCGATGGCCAGCACTCGGCCAAGTCCGTCGCGCCCGCTCAACGCCGATTTGTGCAACTCGCGAGTGAATCGTTCGGCCTCGGCCGGGGCGGCCATCACGTTCCGCATCAGGTGATCGTACCAACGCAGGCGGCAGTTTCCCGTCAGTTCCGAGCCGGTGTATTTTCCGGCCGTGGCGTTCAACCGGCCCGCGGCGTAGCTCTGAAAGCGAGCAAACCGGTCGGTGATGCCCCGCTGGCGCAGGCCGGCGAGAATTTCATCGCGCATCAGTTCGATCATGCCCGGGGCGAGCGGCTCGCCGACCGAATCGGTCTTTTTCTCGCCCTTCTTCTCGGGTTTTTTCTCGGCCTGGACCGACTCCGAACGCTTTCCCGACGACGCTGCGTCGGTTTTCTCTTCCGCCTGGGCGGCTTCGGTCTTTTGTTCCGACTGGAGAACTTCGGACGTTTTTTCGGCTGCCGCCGATTCAGGGGCTTCTTTCGATCCGGTCGGGTCTGTGGATGTTTTTGAATTGTCATCCTTTACAGCCTCGCCGGCCGAAGGAAGGTCTTTCGATTGTGCGGATTCGTCAATCTGCGCGATTAGGGAAGGGCCTTGCATCTCGTTCGGCTCGTTGGCGACCGCCCTGGCTACGATCAACAAACTCGCAATGGTGCAATATAGGGCAAATAGGGCGCAAAAACGAAACGA
>CAYMQL010000701.1:0-1633 GCA_964392255.1 uncultured Planctomycetaceae bacterium
GCGACGTTTGGCAGATGCGACACGCCCCGGCCCTGCGGGCACTGGCCGATCGGTTCGAGGTCCGGGTCGTCTGCGATCAGGTCCGCCACCGGGCCGATCTGGCTGCCGCCGAATTCCATGCCGAAGCGGTCGACGGCTACCACGTACTGGTCCGGCGCGAAGACATCGACGCCGTCTTGGTTCTCTCGCCGCAATGGTACGGACCGCTGCCCATTCTTGCGGCCTGCGAGGCGGGCAAAGCCGTCTACTGCGCCGCCGGTTTGGACCTTGGAGACGAAGAAGCCCAACGCATTCGACGCCGCGTCGACGAGTCCGGCGTTGCCTTTGTGGCCGAGTTTCCCAGACGACAAGCGCCCGCCACCATCCGACTCAAAGAACTGATTGCCAGCCGTCTCGGACAGCCGCGGTTGTTGTTCTGCCATCAACGTTCGGTGGCCGAGCCGTCGGGCGCTGCCGGGGCAGGCCAAAAACCAGCCTCGCCGATGTTTCGGCACATGCTCGAGCAGGTCGACTGGTGCCGTTATGTTGCCGATTGTCCGCCGACCTCCGTCATCGGAGTATTCCACAGCACAGGCGGCGACGCCGGCGTGGAAGACTACCAGATGATGAGCCTCGATTTTTCGCCGCCCGACCGGGCCGGCGCCGGCCCGGTCGCCCAGATCAGTTGCGGCTCTTATGTTCCGCCCGACTGGCAAGAGGCGATCAGCTACCGCCCGCTGGCCACGCTGCAAGTCTCGTGCGCCAAGGGCATCGCATTTGTCGACCTGCCCGCTACGCTGGTCTGGTTCGATGAGGCGGGCCGGCATCAAGAATCGCTCGAAAGCGAACGCCCGTTGGGCGAACGACTGCTAAAGCATTTTTATCGGGCCGTAACGAGTCTGGTCCGAAAGACCTGCGATCTGGAAGACGCCTACCAAGCGATTTGCGTCGTCCAAGCCGCCCGCCGCAGCCACGAAGAAGGCCGCCGAATCACGCTGTGATTGGTTTATGTCCGTATTTCTCACCACCGTTTTGCGCGGCGGGCTTTCCTGCCGCGCTTTTGACCGCAAGTCATCACCACACACGGCAGGCAAGCCCCATCTAAACAAAACACCATGTTGGACTTTTTCCCAGCGTGGTGAGAAATGCGGGCTAAAGACTCTCATAACACATGGATCAGATTATGGGGAGCAGGCCGGATGTTCCCTGCCCCCGATTTCTATTGTTCCTTGAATGCAAAGCGAGCGGCCTGGACGAAGGCGGAGATGGCGGCGGGGGCTTTGCGACCGGGGGCCGATTCGACTCCGCTGGCCGTGTCGACTGCCGCGGGGCAAACCGTGCGGATTGCCTCGGCCACATTCGAAGGGTTCAGGCCGCCGGCCAAGACGAGCGGCGGCAGCCCGGCTTGAACTGCGTACTGTTTGGCGACTTTCCAATCGGCAGTCTTTCCGGTGCCGCCGTATTCTCCCGGAACCAGTGCGTCGAGCAGCACCAGCGCAAGCGGCGCGCCGAGCGATTGGCAGCGGGCGACGAACCGCGTCACGGGCTCAAGGCCGTCGGGGCCGAGGCGAAAAGCCCTCATCACGGGCCGGCCGCCCAATTGGGCGACGAAATCGGGCGGTTGGTCGCCGTGGAGTTGGATCAGGTCGAGGGG
>CAYMQL010000702.1:0-1632 GCA_964392255.1 uncultured Planctomycetaceae bacterium
TGGCATTGCTATTTCTCTCGGTTAAATGATCATCATTCGCACTTCGATGCCAACGGATCGGTGGTTGCCGCATATCAATTGCGGCACATCGCTTAAATCTCCGCGTCTTCGTGGTGAAATGATCGCTGTAGTATGAGCTCCCGGATATCTCGACACGACATTACTTTCCTGAGACGCAAGAGCCTCGGCCCCGAATCACGACCGTGCCGGCCAGCTTGTCGTGCCAAGCCTGCTTCTTCGCGTCGAAGGCGATCCATAAGAAACCCAGGCAAAACGGGATCGTCGAAACGATATAAGCGAAGAATCGGCCGATCGACTGGCCGAGCGATAGCCCGCCGTGCGTCTTCGCGTCGACGATGCGCAAGCTAAGCAGCATTTTGCCGGGCGTGGCCGACCGATAGCGCCAAAAAATAATCAGAGCAATAATCGGCAGCACGTCCGAGATCAGCAATTCGGCCGGCCCGCGGGGACGAAGGCAGGCAAAGAGATCGGCGGGCCCCTCGATCACTTGCGGCGTCTGGGCGACAAGCTCCGATCCGTAAATCCACCACAGCAGGGGCCACGTGACCATTAGAAGCAGAACGGTGTCAATCCAGGTGGCCAGCAGACGAATCCAGAAGCCCGCGTAGCGAACATCGCCCGATTCCGGCAACTTCTGCAATTCGTTGGCAACATCCATCGAAGAGCCTCCTTGATTTGGGCTATTGCACAAGTGACATCCCCGCGACGGCCAGTCTAAGGGTGTCCAAATTGCCCGTCAAGGGGGATTATCGCAAAAACAGGACGACGCGCGATACTGGGCAACCTCAGTAAAGTTTAACGTTTTTTCCGGTTCTAGGGACGGCTTCTGCCAAACTCTTCCGGCTGCGGGCTCTGTGCGTCAAGTTCCACGAAATCCGGTTCCGATGAGATTAACGGATTTAACAACGCGGCTCGCGCGAATTTCGTTGAGGGGGGGAATACCATGCGTACTCGTTTGCCACTGGGCATTGCTGCCATCACAGCGACACTACTGGCCGCCGCCGTGCAAATCGCCGCGGCAGGCGAACCAAGCCGTCTGACCGCGCTTAGCCAGCGCCACAGCCTTCGCGACGCGGTCTGCATTGCAATGGCCGACGGCCGGATTAGCTCCACCGAACGTGGAATTCTCTTCGCCTACGCCAAACCTATAATGAAGGCCGAGGAGTACGAAGGTTTCAAGCGATCGGTCAATCGGCTTTCGCCGCCGCCGGCGAAAAATGCCGCCAAAATGGCGAAAAAAAACAAAAAGCCTTCGTCAACCCGAATTGTGCAGAAAAAGTCGCCGACCGGGGCCGTGGAGGTTTCAGACGGCCCGCGAAAGGCGGTGGTTGCAGATCGGGTGGCGGCGGCGTGGTGGGCGCGGTAAAATCCGCCCCATGCGACGTTCCATTGCTGAACATGCTGTATTTTTCCGCGAGTTTTTGCGGACATTTCACACCACCGGCGCGGTTTTGCCCAGCGGCCGATTCCTGGCCGCGGCCCTGGCTCGTTTTGTCGGCAACGGCGGAAATCGGCCTCGCCGAATTCTCGAGGTCGGGCCGGGTACCGGCGCCGTCACTCAACAAATCGTCGCCGGCATGACGCCCGACGACCGCATCGATCTGGTGGAGC
>CAYMQL010000703.1:0-1631 GCA_964392255.1 uncultured Planctomycetaceae bacterium
GAAATGGCTCCGCGAGTTGAGCGAGGCGAAATAACACTACAACGCGGCATGAGGAACTTCCTTGTTCGAGAGAAACTTCTGCGATCCAAGGTTTCTTTGGGGCCTAGGAGACGACCGCCCGCGCCTCTGGTTTTGGCCGGACGGACGGCGTATAATAAAAAATGTCGGTCGCATTTGCGGCCGACGCCAAACGTGTCCTGGGGGCGAACTGGATTCGACCGGGCAGTTTGAAGTGTAGGTGGCGTGCCGTGGTTGGTCAGCAGGCCACGTTAAAAGCCGACCAAAAAACTTAATTGCCGAGTCTCAACTCGCAATGGCCGCCTAGAGATAGGTTGCCCCGGCTGAGGACCTTCGCCGGAGAGGTCCGACTGCCGGCCACAATTCCGGATCGTCCCGGGTCGCTGCCGGCCACGCCTGGGATTAAAAACTGCTGCCGACTAGCCGCTCGCGCACCCCGTCGGTTGGGGGCCGCAGCGGCGAAGGCGTAAATCATCCGACTACGCACGTAGAGGCCTGCATGGAAATGTCGCGGGACGCGGGTTCGATTCCCGCCGCCTCCACTTGATCGCTTGTACACCTTAGCACCCCTTGGTATTCTTCGGAAAATCGAGGGGTGTCGGTGTTTTCTTGCGAGTCATTGCAAGGGCTTTCGTGCGCTTGCTGCACCGGATTCCGCACCGCCTCTTGCACCGTGCCTGATGCCTTCTGGAAATCGCCGTCGGTCACTTGAACGTAATGCCGCGCCGCTATCGCCACCGTGTTGCCAATCCACTTGCAGACCGTGGTGATTGGATACTCCCGCGCTAAGTCGCTTTCGCAACTCGCCCGCAGCGCGTGGAACAGCCGGGGCCAAGGCTCCAATCCGGCCCGCTTGACGATCTTCTCGAAAGTCGTCCGCAGGTTGCAGTTTACCCAGCCGCGCGGGCCATGCGCTGCCGGAAGGTATAGCTTCTCGGGAATCACGTTAGTCTGCCCCTCTTCGGCCATGTTCCAAGCCTCTTCCAAGAACGGACGCAGCCGAGCGAACATGGGCACCACCCGATGCCCGTGCCCGTGCCCTTCGGTCTTGGGCGAAATGACGGTCATGGCGCCGCGTTCCCAATCGAGGTCCGCTATCCGCAGACTCAGCGTTTCCGAGGGTGTCCGCAGCCCGCCGTAGCGCGCCAGGGCAATGATGGTCTGCCAAACCCAGTTGGGCGCGGCATCAATCAGCCGTTGCGTTTCCCCTTCCGTGATATACCGTTGCCGCGATTGCGGGTCGCCGCCCTTGTGGGATACGTCGGCAAAGGGGTTTCGCTCGATCCACTCACGGCGCACTGCATGGGTGAAGAATTGCCGGGCGAATTGCACCCGTTTGGTTATCGTGGTCGCCGCCAGTTTCTCCCCCACCAGCCATTGCCGGAAACCTTCGGCTTCGGCCCGCCCGATGGTCCGCACCTGCCGATGGTCGCCGAAGTGTTCCCGCAGACACCGCGCCACCTGCCCCCACACAACCAGTGTTGCGGGTTTGGCGTTGGGATTCGCTGCCAGGAAGGCAGTAATCAGGTCATCGACCATTGCCGCCTTGCGCTGTTGTATCAGCCCGACCGCCGCCAGCTTGTCGGCCAGTTGCATATCGAGGTTTGCCACCC
>CAYMQL010000704.1:0-1625 GCA_964392255.1 uncultured Planctomycetaceae bacterium
CACTGGCATAGCCAGTGGCACCCAATCCTAAAATCAAAGGTTGACAAAGGACTAGGCAATTCTAGCTCACTTCACGGATTTTCCTGCCGCCGTAGAGTGTAGCAGGTTATCTTGGCGAATTCAGTGCCCGGCTCGCGAAATGAACGCTTTCTGCAATAGCAGCCGGCCGGAAATTGCGATATAATGCGGCCGTATTCCTCGTAAACAGAAAGCCCTCGGCCGTGCTCGACTTTCGTCGAAACTCCGCCCTCCGCAACGCAGCGTCGCGGCAGCAGCGGCGTCGCCTGCTGCTTGTGTTCTTTGTGCTCGGCGGCGTTTTGATCCTTTTTTTCCGGGCCGGAGAGCTTTTTTCGCGAAAGCCGACCGGCTCGGCCCAGACGGCACAGAGCGGCAAATCCGGCGGCGCGAATGCCGACCATCGTCGCGACGCCGCCGCACGGCAGGAATTGCCCCCAGAACGATTTTTGGTCCCGCCCGTCCGACAAGCGGAAAAAACCCGCGAGGTCGCCGACGAATCACATGCCAAATCGGGGCGGCCTGAGAAGCCGGGCGATCCGCGGGAGATGTTCCGCGCACTCGGCGTCGACGACGCCTATTTCGATCGGCTAGCCGACGGGCATCCTCTGGCCGGCATCGAAGACGAGACGCTTTTGCGGGTGCTTTTTCGGCTGCGGGTTTTTCCGCCCGAGGACATGGAACGCTGGGCTCTTGGCCCCGACCAGCTCGACGAGTCGATGCAATCGCCCGATCGATGGCGCGGTTCGATCTTTCGCCTGCGCGGCCGAGTGACCGAGGTCGAGCCGTATCCGCTGGCGGCCGATCGGGCTCGGCGCTACGAACTGGACGCATGTTTTCGTTGCCGGATGGCGTTGGAGGCCCCGGCCCGAACAGTGGAGATCTTCACCGAGAGCGTTCCCGATGCGTGGCGCAACGGCGCGCAGCCCGACGCCGCGGCCGGCGCGTTGGGCGTGCTGCTGAAACTTGGCGAGAAGAGCGACGGCAAGCCCGTCGCGATTTTTGCCGCTCGGCGGCTGGCTTGGTATCCCGATACGCCGCTTGGCCGCTTGGGGATGGACGTCGGGCTGCTCGATGCGGTCGAGGGGCCAATCGTTTTTGCCGCCACCACGCCCGAACAACGCGAGGCTTTTTATCAGATGCTTGCGGCGGCGGGCCGGGCCAAGCCGGGCGAGCTTCGACGCGAGGCCGAACGGCAGTTGCCAAAAATCCCCAAACCGTGGCGATGGACCGACGCCGAGGGGCGGCAGCGCTACTGCGTCGTGCCGCTGTTCAACGAGCCGGCCGGTCAGCGAGGGCGATTGGTCGAGTTGTCGGGCGTTGCGCGGCGCGTCGAAAAAATCCCGGTCGACGATCCCGACATCGTCGCACGGTACGGCATCGACCATTATTTTCAGGTGTCGCTGGCGACCGACGATTCGCAAGGCAATCCGCTGACGTTTTGCGTTCGCGAGTTGCCGGCGGGCATGCCCTACGGCGATTTGCCGCGTTACGGCGAGTCGGTCCGGGCGGCCGGCTTCTTTTTCGGCACATGGAGTTATGCGCGGGCGTCATCGTCCGATGTTGCCGCAGCGCCCAAAGGCGTCAAGGCCCGGCGGCAATTGTCGCCC
>CAYMQL010000705.1:0-1614 GCA_964392255.1 uncultured Planctomycetaceae bacterium
GCCCACCTCGGTGTACTTCGTGGCCTCGACCTTGATGAACGGGGCGCCGGTCAGCTTGGCCAGTCGGCGGGCGATCTCGGTTTTGCCCACGCCGGTCGGGCCGATCATCATGATGTTCTTGGGCGCGACCTCTTGGCGCATGTCGCCTTCAAGCTGCTGGCGGCGCCAGCGGTTGCGAATGGCCACGGCCACGGCCCGCTTGGCCGCGTCCTGCCCGACGATGTGTCGATCCAATTCTTCAACGATCTGTCGAGGCGTCAGGTCTCGCACGATTGCATTCCTCCATCACGTTTGCTCGCGAATCAGTCGTTTCCGAATCCAAGCCGGATCTTGCCGGCAGTCGAGAACGGCATGAACCCGGATTTCGTCGTTCTCAATGCGATAGAAGATGGCAAATGGAAATCGCCTCAATCGCATCCGAAAGTAACCATATTCCTTGGCATGCACGCCGGCGAAGCGAGGCAGTGATTCAATGTCGGCCAGCAGGCGTTCCAGGAAATAGCCGCCGACACCTGCGGATTGTCTCTCATAGAATCGAAAGCCGTCGAGAAGGTCCTGCTCCGCCTCAGCAAGGATTCGTACTCTCATTGTGTGGCCTTCCGCAAGCGATCTCGCACCTCTTCAAAGTCGAAGAACTGCGTTTTGCCTTCGCGGAGGAGTCGTTCGCGTTCTGCAAGGACTTCACCATGCCAGGCCGGAGAGGGCAGTTCGTCGGCCGTGCGACACAAGTCATCCCACAAGACTTCCATAACCGAAAGCTTCTCGGCGGTGGTCATCTGATCGAGCGGCAACGTTATGTCCATGAACAACGATCCATTAAAAGAAGGTTTGATATTGCGCAAAAACTATTGTTAGATTATATCATCGCGGCCGGCCGTGTGAATCGCCTTCATTCCGCGCACTCCATCTCCTCCACCACAATATTCTCATTGGTATACACGTCGATCCCGGCGGCGATCTCGAGCGCCGTCCGCACGATCTCGACCGCCGAAAGCGTGCTATGGGCCAAGAGCGCCCGGGCCGCCGCCACCGCATAGTTTCCGCCCGAGCCGATCCCCAGCACGCCGTCGCTGGGCTGAACCACGTCGCCGTTGCCGGTAATCAACAGGGTGTGCCGCGGATCCACGACGGCCATCATCGCCTCGAGCCGGCGCAGCGCGCGGTCGGTGCGCCACTCTTTAGCCAACTCGGTGGCCGCACGCGGCACGTTCGACGGATAGTCCTTCAGCTTCGTCTCGAAACGTTCCAACAAGGCGAAGGCGTCGGCCGTCGCGCCCGCGAAGCCGGTCATCACCCGGCCGTCCATCAGGCGGCGGATTTTATTGACGTCGGCCTTCATGATCGTGTTGTTAACGGTCACTTGTCCGTCGCCGCCCATCGCGACCACCCCCCGGTGGCGGACGGTCAGAATCGTGGTTGAATGCGTCGTCATCGAGATACGGCCCTCCTGAAAAGCAGCTACGGCCCAGGCAAAACGTCAGTATCGCGAAAACGGCCCGGCGACGCCAGGGGTGGGACATTGCATTGGCATTTCATTCCATATATCCTGTTGCCTATGGATCTGCACTTTCTGAACAAATGACTTACATTACATGGCCAAGGTCATAAGACGTC
>CAYMQL010000706.1:0-1604 GCA_964392255.1 uncultured Planctomycetaceae bacterium
TGGAAGCATCGACCCGAATCCGAAGGTGGCCGGGGGAGGGGTCGCCCGCCTGCGCCAGGCTGGCGTCGATGTCGAAGTGGGGCTGCTCGAAGCGGAAGCGCGGCGGCTGATCGCGCCGTTTCGCAAGCGGATCGAGACCGGCCTGCCGTGGGTCCATGCCAAATGGGCCATGACGCTCGACGGTAAAATCGCCACGCGGACGGGCGAAAGCCGCTGGATCTCCAGTCTGCAATCACGCGAGATCGTCCACGCCCTGCGCGGCCGTGTGGATGCGATCGTGGTGGGCCGCGGAACGGCCGCGGCCGACGATCCCCTGCTGACGGCTCGACCGCCGGGGCCACGGATCGCGCTGCGAGTGGTTCTCGATACAGCCGCGACCTTGAGCAGTCAGAGCCAATTGGTTCGCACCGCGCGGGAAACGCCGCTGCTGGCGGCCGTCGGCGCAAGCTCTCAACCCGCCGAACGCCGCCGGCTGGCGGACGCCGGCTGCGAGGTGTTTGTTTGCCCTGGCGATACGCTCCCAGCGCGGCTCGATGCATTGCTCGACGAGTTGGGGCGCCGCCGGCTGACCAATGTGTTGGTCGAGGGCGGCGGCCGTTTGTTGGGCAGCCTGTTGGACGCCCGGCAGATCGACGAGGTCCACGTCTTCATCGCGCCGAAGCTGCTCGGCGGCACTGAGGCCCACACGGCCGTTGCCGGCGCGGGCCTCGACGCGATCTCCGAAGCCCTGCGGCTAGAGAACCCCGAGGTGCGCCAAACGGGCGGCGATGTTTACGTCACGGCCCGATGCTGCGGGGGTTCTTCGCCAGGAAATCGCGCGGGCCGCGGGTCGTGTAGTACGGATAGGTGACCGCGCCGGTCGCCGGGCCCGCTTCGGCCGCGGCGTACTCTCCCTCGCAGCAGGCGCCGCAGCGTTTGCCGAGGCATCCCGGCTTGAAGAAACCGGGGCCGCCGCAACACTGGCGGCAAGCCGGATCGGCGTAGCCTTCGCAAGCCTCGCCGCAACCGGTGTCGCACGCGGCGCAGTTTTCCGGGGCCTGGGCACAACTGCCGCCCATGCAGGCCCAGGGCCGCCGCCCATGCTGGGCCACGCAGCCGGTCAACCCGACCAAGACAACTACGGTCAACAGAGAAAGGATTTCGCGTTTCATTTCGGACTATTCCTTTGCAGTCTCGTATAAGGGTCTGGGCGGGCAAGACAAGCATTCTGAGCGGATCGCGCTGGCCCCCGCCTTTCAGGAACATCGGCCCGACAACCGCTAGAGTCCAGAAAATCGATAGGACCGATTTTTCCGGCACCGGAATATATTGCCTATCTTCACCATGCGATGCGACCGGTAATCTTTCGCCAATCGCGTTTTGTTCGCCAGTCGCTTCCGCTCTTGGCCCAATGGCCGGAATCTGCTACAAGGACTAACCTTCGTTTCTCATCCATTATGAGAAATTAGCCCGTCAGAGTGTTTTGTTTAGTGCGTCTCAGGAAAGCAATGTCGTATGAGAATAGCCGGGGGCTAACAGCCCCCGGAGCGAAACCGCCATTCCACGCACATCCCGGGGGCTGTTAGCCCCCGGCTATTGCGACATTATTTACCTGACACGCAATA
>CAYMQL010000707.1:0-1589 GCA_964392255.1 uncultured Planctomycetaceae bacterium
GATTGGAGAGGGGAGAGGGGAGAGGGGGTGAAACGTTTAGCCGTCGCCGGAACGGCGACGCCGGGGCCGCCGGTCCACGACCGGAGCGGAATGTTCCATCGGCGGCGAGACGTGGATCAGGTCGTCCACCGATGATGCGATCGCCGAAGCTCGTCGGCACCCATGCCGAAATGCCGCCCTATGCGTTGCTCGAAGGACGTTGGATCGAACACGGCGATCCGAAACTCCGCGAGGCGGTTGTCAGCAATCAATCGGCCGAACAGTTGGGCATCAAGCTGGGCGACGAGGTGCTGGTGATTTTCGGTACGAAAGAGTACCGGCTGAAGATCGTGGGCATCGTTGCCCAGGTTGCGTCGGCCCCCACGGTTCAGAAAAAGTCGCCGACCGGCAGGCCGATGATGTCGGGTCTGGGCTCGACGCTTGGTCCGGCGGCCTCGGCGCTTTATGTGCCGATGCCGCTTGCCGAAAAGATCACGCGGCAGCCGGGCAGAGTCAATCTGGTAAACATCAAGCTGCGCGAGGGGGCCGACGCCGCAGAGTTCAAAGCCCGCTGGATTCCGAAAGTGGCCCAGTCTAAACCTGCGGTGCTGCTGGTCGACGTCAAGGATCTTGCTGCCGCGATGGAAGAAGGCCGCATGGCCGCCAACGCCCGGCGACAGGCCTGGGCGGCCACCGGCATGTCGCTTTTGGCGGCGCTGTTCATCATCTTCACCACGCTCAGCATGGGCGTTCACGAGCGCGTGCGTCAGTTTGCCATGATGCGGGCCGTGGGCCTGACGCGATCTCAAGTTGCTTGGGTCATCGTCGCCGAGGCCTTGGTGCTGGCTCTGATCGGCTGGGGCGGCGGTCTGATCGCCGGCTACGGACTTCTTTCGATCGCCAGCAACGCCAAGCCCGACCTTTTTCAAAACGGCGCCTCGCTGGGCGTTTGGTGCGTCGCGCTGACGGGCCTCAGCGCGCTTGGCGGCGCGTTGGCGGCGTCGATCTTTCCGGCATGGCAGGCCACCAGCGTGCAGCCGTTGGAAGCCATGTCGCCCCAGCGCTCGACGCAACCGGGCCTGCGAGGAATTCTGTCAGCCGCCGCGGCGGGATTGGCGTTGATCGCCGTCAATCCGCTGCTGGTCTATGCAATGCCCATCGCCGACGCCGTCCGCTACGGCGTCTATGAAGCCGTCGGCTGCACCAGCATGGCCGTCGGCTTTCTGTTGCTAGCGCCGGCGGCAATCGTTGCGACGGAGGCTGCGATCGGTCCGTGGATTGCCCGGCTGGTCGGATTGGAACCGCGGCTGTTGCGTTCGCAACTCGGCAGCAACCTGTGGCGCACCGTCGGCGCTACGGTGGCGTTGACCGTCGGACTGGGTCTATATGTCTCGATGATGGTTTGGGGCTATTCGATGCTCGAACCGTTCAAGCCCGGCGACTGGGCGCCGGATATGCTCGCGGCGATTCAGTCGGGCGGGCTGCCTGACGCAGAAATCGACGCCGTGCGCCAGATCGAGGGAGTCCTGCCCGGGCAGTGCATTCCGCTGGCCGTCGAGCAGCCGCGGCTGGCCGACGACATCACCGGCAGCCGACAGGGCAACTCGGTC
>CAYMQL010000708.1:0-1588 GCA_964392255.1 uncultured Planctomycetaceae bacterium
GTCGAGGACGATCTGAGCCGGCCCGTCAAGGCCGACGCGCCCGAGACGATCGACAACCGGCCGGCCAAGATCGAAGTTGAAATGGATTCGGCGGCCAAGCCCGACGCGGTTTGGGACGCCTACTTCGCCAAAAACCGCCCGCAAGAGGCGGCTGTGCGCGAGGCGGTGCGCCAGTTGATGAACCAGCAGAAGTTCGACCATGTGTCGGCGTTGATCGGCGCTGCGTTGCGACATCAACAGGGCCAGCCTTGGATGTACGAGGCGATGGCTCTGGCGCTGGACGCGGCCGGCCGGCCCAAGGCCGAAATCGAGCGTGCCGTCATGTCGGCCGTCGAGTTTGTCGACAACACCGCCGATCTGATGTACATCGGCGCCTATCTGGCTCAAAACGGCCTGCACCAGCGGGCACTGCAAGTCTACCAACAGGCGGCCCGGCTCGATCCGTTGCGGCCCGAGCCGTACATGCTGGGGCTGCGGGCCGCACGCGCCCTCGACGATCTCGAAGGGCTGAAGTGGGCAAGCCTCGGAATCCTGCGGCAGGCATGGCCGAAAGAACACGTCAACGTGTGGCAGGCCGGACTGGGCGTCGGCAACGAAGTGTTCGAACGGCTTCAGAAAGAAAATCGCACGAAAGAGGCCGAAGAGTTCCGCACCGCTATGGATCAGGCCGTCGTTCGCGATTGCGTGGCGATCGTCACTTGGACCGGCGACGCCGACATCGACGTAATGGTCGAAGAGCCCAGCGGCACGGTCTGCTCGCTGCGCAACCCGCGCACCACCGGCGGCGGAATTCTGCTGGGCGACGCCGTCTCGCAAGCCGGACGCGACAGCTACGGCGGACACAGCGAAGTCTACGTCTGCCCCCAAGGCTTCGACGGCACGTACCGGATGTTGGTGCGGCGCGTTTGGGGTAAAGTGACCTCGGGCAAAGTGACGGTCGAAGTGATCACGCACTACAAAACGCCCGGCATGGTCGACATCAGCAAGAAAATTCCGCTCGACAAGGACGACGATGCCTTGATCGTGTTCGATCTGAAAAACGGCCGGCGGCAAGAATCGCTTCAAGAGCAGCAAGTGGCGAACGCCGTCAGCGGCCAACTTGCCATGAACCGCCAGATTTTGGCCCAGGTGGCCGATTCCTCGCTCGATCCGTCGGTGTTGAAGGCGTTGGCGCTTTCGCGGGCGACGAGCGCCGGCGGCGACGGGTCGTTCAACATCGCCGGCGCGGTCGGCTACCAGCCGGTCATCATCACCTTGCCCGAAGGCGCTCAGTTCAGCGTAACGGCCGTCATTTCGGCCGACCGCAGGTACGTCCGCGTCAGTCCGACGCCCTTCTTCTCGAGCATTGGCGACGTCAGAACTTTCAACTACGTCACCGGCGAAGAAGGCAGCAGCGGCGGCGGCACGGGCGGATCGGGCTTCAGCGGCGGCATGTAGTTTTACAGCGTAAGATTGCCGGTCCTTTCGTTTAGCGGCATTTCGCACCGCCGTTTATTGCGTTTCAAAGAAATAATGTCGCAATAGCCGGGGGTAAACAGCCCCCTGAATATGCGTGGAATGGCGGTTTCGTTCCGGGGGCTGTTAGCCC
>CAYMQL010000709.1:0-1563 GCA_964392255.1 uncultured Planctomycetaceae bacterium
GGCAGAAAAACCGGCGCCGGCATTCAAGACGTTCTGGCGGCAATTGTCGAGAAGCTGCCGTGCCCCAAAGGCGACCCCGACGCACCGCTGAAGGCGCTAATTTTCGACGCGCAGTTCGATCGCTATCGCGGCGTGATTCTCCAGTGCCGCGTCATGGACGGCACGGTCAAGCCGGGCGACGCCATCCACTTTATGCACTCGGGCTGGGACTACACAGTCGAGGAAGTGGGCATCAATCGCCTGAAGTTCCAGCCGAAAGAGCAGCTTGCCGCGGGCGAGGTCGGCTACGTCATCGCCGGCATCAAGAGCGTGCGAGACGTCGAAATCGGCGACACAATCACCAGCCCCGACCGGCCCGCGGCCGATCCCATCCCCGGCTATCAGAAGGCAAAGCAGGTCGTTTTTTCGTCGATCTATCCGATCAATGCCGACGAGTACCGCGAGTTGGCCGCCGCGTTGGACAAGCTGGCCATTAACGACGCCGCCCTGACCTACGAGAAAGACAGTTCCGCGGCCCTGGGCTTCGGGTTCCGCTGCGGATTTCTCGGCCTGCTGCATCTCGACGTCGTCCAAGAGCGTCTGCAACGCGAGTTCGACATCGGGCTGGTCGTCTCGGCCCCGACGGTCAAGTACCAGGTCAAGTTAAAAGACGGCGACGTGATCGAAGTCGACAATCCGGGGCACTGGCCCGATCCGTTTTCGATCGCCGGCGTCGCCGAGCCGTACATCAAGGCGTCGATCCTGACGCCCGAAGAATCGGTCGGCGCCGTGATGGAGCTGTGCCGCGAATACCGCTCGACCAGCCAACAGATTCAGTATTTGTCCGTCGGCCGGGTCGAGGTCATTAGCGAAATGCCGCTTGGCGAGGTGCTTTTCGATTTCTACGGCAAGCTGAAAACCGTCACGCGCGGCTACGGATCGTTCGACTATGTGCCCGTCGACTATCGCGAGACCGACGTGGTGAAGGTCGAAATACTTATCAACGGTGAGCCGGTCGACACGCTGGCCTGTCTGGTGCATCGCGAAAAAGCCCGGGCCCGGGCGCTGCACTACTGCGAACAACTGGCCGAAGCGATTCCGCGCCACCAGTTCAAAATTCCGATCCAAGGCGTCATCGGCGGGAAGATCATCGCGCGGACGACGATCCAGGCCTATCGCAAGGACGTGACGGCCAAATGCTACGGCGGCGACGTGACGCGCAAAAAGAAGCTGCTCGAAAAGCAAAAGAAGGGCAAGGCCCGCATGAAGCAGGTCGGCCAGGTCCAGATTCCGCAAAAGGCCTTCATTTCCGTCCTTTCGGCCGACAGAAAATAGGACGCGGCCGCATAGCGGCGCACGATCCGTGCCGCGTAGATCACCCCTGGGCGTTGCCCAGGGCTGAGAGAACGGCAGGGCCTTCGGCCCACGAATGCGATGATCTTTGCAGATGGAAGTGCAAACGATCCTGCGCTGTAGATTTAGGGACTGGCAAGATATCAGTCTCTTCCGGCCCGTTTATAAGCTATTTTTGGTTCATCCGACTAAAGCGTACCTGGATTCATGGAGCGCGTAGAGTTTGAGGAT
>CAYMQL010000710.1:0-1562 GCA_964392255.1 uncultured Planctomycetaceae bacterium
CAATTTCGATCCGCTCTCGTGGACCAAGGTGCCGCTGGACTGCAAATTCTTCTTCCAGATGGTGTTTGCGGCCACGGCAGCCACGATCGTCTCCGGGGCGATGGCCGAACGGACGAAGTTCGCATCCTACATGGTCTTCAGCATTTTCATTTCCTTGGCGATCTACCCAATTTCGGGCCACTGGATATGGGGCGGCGGCTGGTTGGCCCAGCTCGGCATGTGGGATTTTGCCGGCTCGACGGTCGTTCATAGCGTGGGCGGGTGGATGGCCCTGGTGGGCGCGTTCGTACTCGGCCCTCGCATTGGCAAGTATTCGCGCGACGGCAAGCCGCGGGCCATCCCCGGCCACAACATTCCGCTGGCTGCCCTGGGCGTGTTCATTCTGTGGCTCGGATGGTTCGGATTCAACCCGGGCAGCACGATGGGAGCCCTCAGCGTCGACACCTCGCACATCGTTTGCACAACGAACATGGCCGCGGCCGTCGGCGCGATCGTCGCGCTGGTGGCCTCGAAGATCATCTTCGGCAAGTGGGACGCCGGCATGGCCTTGAACGGCACACTGGCCGGCCTGGTCGCCATCACCGCGCCCTGCGCGTGGGTCACGATGACCGGCTCGGTCATGATCGGCGGCGTCGCCGGACTGCTGGTCGTACTCTCAATCCTGTTTGTCGAACACGTTTTAAAAATCGACGATCCCGTCGGCGCGGTTTCGGTCCACGGCGTCTGCGGCGCTTTCGGCACGCTGGCCCTGGGGCTCTGGTCGACCGGCACGGGCGAAGCGTCGCCGCTGCCAGGTTTGTTCTACGGCGGCGGATTCACCCAGTTGATCCATCAAGCGATCGGCGTCGGCGCCGTTTTCGCTTGGGCGGTCGGCGGCGGCTTGGTGGTCTTCTACGGTCTTAAGTACACGATTGGACTCCGCGTCAGCCCGGAAGAGGAGATCGAAGGCCTGGACGTGGGCGAACACGGCTATGGCGCCTACCACGGCTTCGTCCTGACGACCACCCCGGAAGCTTGATAACGACTGCATAACCATCAGGAACTCAATCATGAAAAAAATAGAAGCGCTCATTCGCCACTTCAAGCTGGACGACGTGAAAGACCACCTGATCCAACAGGGCGTCCACGGCATGACGATTACCGAGGTCCGCGGTTTCGGCCGGCAGAAGGGCCATACCGAGATGTACCGAGGCGCGGAATACACCATCGACTTTGTGCCGAAGATCAAGATCGAGGTGGTGGTCGCCGACCACGATCTGTCCGACGCGATCGAGGCAATTCGCCGCGGCGCCAAAACGGGCCAAGTGGGCGACGGAAAGATTTTTGTGACGGATTTGGAAAACGCAATTCGAATCCGAACCGGCGAAGCGGGCGATCTTGCAATTTAGGCAAGACCACAGAAGACAGGGTTGCGTCTGGCGGAGTGCCCGACTCTTAGTCGCATGATGCGCGGGAATTGGGCACTCCGCTTTGACTATTTGGCTCGAATGTCGCTTTCGGTGGACAGAAATGAGGTTCATCCGACTAAAGCGTACCTGGATTCATGGAGCGCGTAGAGTTTG
>CAYMQL010000711.1:0-1561 GCA_964392255.1 uncultured Planctomycetaceae bacterium
TGATGACCAGGTCGCCGTTGTCGTCCATCGCCGCCGACGAGAAGCTCTGCGCGTCGGCCATGATCGTGTTGACCATGAAGATCGGGCCGGTCGACGCGCCGGTCGCGTCGTAGTGCGGCAGCAGGGTGCCGTCGGCGCTGAACCGCGCGGCCCAAACGTTCCAATCATACGTCGTTCCGGACGGATCATTCGGGTTGGTGTTCAATTCCGACCAGGTGACCGCGAAGTTGCCCGCGGCGTCGCACGCCACCGAGGCGTAGCTTACGTTGCTGTAGCCGAACGTGACGGTCTGGCCGTTGATGACGGTGGTGCGCGTGCCCGCGGCCGCGCTGATGAGCCGTTGGGTTTCCGTGGTTCCCGCCCGAATGCGGCCGGTCGCGTCGGTGGTCCAAGTGGCGGTGTAAATCGTGGCGTAGAGGCCGGCCGCGCCGGTCGCGTCGCTGGTCCAAACCACGATGTTATCGCCGTCGGCGGTCGAGGCGACGGCCTGCGAGTTCGACACGGCCGCGGTCGGGTTGTTGTTGACGGCCTGCGAATAGGGCAGGGCCGCGGTTTCTTCGCCGCCGGTGACGCCGACGTTCACCAGCGTGTCGGAGCCGGTGTGTACCATGACGTCGAACGCGCGGCTGAACGAATCGCCAATGGGTATAAAGCCGGTGCGTCCCAGGGCGTTGCCGGCCGCGTCGCGCAGCGTGTTTTTCGCCACCAGTTCGTAATGGCCGTTGGTCAGGTAGGGCTGCGAAGACTGGCTGTTGCCGCCGTTGCGGAGTACTAGGACAGCTTCCCATTTGTTCGAGGCGATCGCGCCCATTTGGGTTGCGCCCTCGTTCATGCCGTAGTAAATTGCGTCGATGCCGCCGCTAAACAGGGCGCCGTCTTTGGTCAGGGACCAGTTGTTCAGATTGGTGACGCTGTAGGCCCAGTTGGGGTCTTCTTCGCCGCAGCACATCATGTTTTCGTCGAACGTGACGATCAGATATTGCAACGGCTCGTTGACCGTGGCGCCGTTTCGGAGCCGGCCGCCGCTGGGCAGCACGAGATCGGTTGCCAGCGGTCCGTTCGTGTCGCTGCTTTCGTCGAACTCGCGGTAGTAGAAGTTCATGGTGGGCATGCCGGTGGCTTGGCCCTCGCCTTGCGTATATTCGGCCCAAACGATGACGAAGTCGCCGTCGGCGCCCATGGCGGTCGAGGCGGTGGTTTGTGTTGTGCCTGCGTTGCCGTACGTGATGGCAGCGATGTTAGGAGGATCCGCCGTTTCATCTTCTATTTCTAGTTCGGTGTCCGAACCCAGCACTAAGCTGTACAACGTATCGTGCAACTCGCCGAGGAAAGTGACTTCGTAGACGATGAAATCGGCGTTTAGCCCGCCGAGGGCGACATCCCATGCCGTATTATGTCGCAGCCCGACTTCGCTCGATGGATCGACGGAGAACGCGCCGGTCCCGGGATTCAAGAGGGGGACCGACACCAGCCGGACAAAGATGCTGCCTTCGAACGGATAGGGGCCTTCTTCATCGAGGTCCTGCGGCCAACTGATTCCCTCGTCGCCGGCGTGCTCGTT
>CAYMQL010000712.1:0-1560 GCA_964392255.1 uncultured Planctomycetaceae bacterium
TATCAACAGCATCCACTCATTGTTGCAGCAAACTGGAAACGGCATTGAGTGGCACGCTATTTCAACAGGCTGTTAGCGGGCCAACTGCTTTTTGACCCATGCGAGCCAGTCGGGCGAAGGTAGGCCGTAGGGGCGGAACTTTTCAAAGCGGCCTTGGCCTTCGTCGTAGAACAGGGCCCGCTGCACGCCTAGACGGCTGGCTTCGGGCGTGTCCATCAGGCTGCTCGAATCGTTGGCGTTCATCTGGAACAGAATGCGCATCTCGAAATCGCGCAGGCTCTGGCGGTCCAACATCCGATTGACGTTGCTGTAGGTGTCGCACCAGACCAGCGTGTGGATGCCCAGCGGCGAGCCGTCGCGCAGGATGGCGGTGAATTGCTGGGCGGGGCTGGCCGGCGCATCGCCGCCGCTCGAGAAGCCGAACTCGTCTTCTTTTTTCAGGTCGCGGAAGCGGCCGAGGTTGTAGAGGAACAGGTAGACGGGCGGCGAGTCTTCGCCTGCGGCCTGTTGGCGCGGGCCAAGCTCGGCGGCGATTTCGGCAACGATCTGGGCCGCGTCGCGGACGCCGCCAAGCTTGATCGACTGCGGCAACGTAGCGGCCACGCGATTCCAGAAGCCGACTTCCGGGGCGTCGGATCGCATTCCGTCGAGGATGTAGAAACGCGCCTTGGGCCCATGCTGTGCGATCAGGCTAATCAGGCAGGCGGCCATCACGCCCAAGGCCGCCTCTTCGCGATGTCCGACCAAGAGCAGATTGCTGCCGTGCTGGCGGATGAACGTCGCGGCCGTCGGGTCTTTGATTGCCACGGCCGATCCGACCCAGGCCGGAACGGCCGGCTGAGCGGCCGGCCGCTCGGGCGACTGCAACAGTTCTTTCAGTTTCGGGTTGTCGGCCAGATCGGCCAGAACGTTGCCCTCGAAAACGATCTGCGAGGCGAGTTTGCTGCCGCGCTGCCGCGCCAGCGCGCCGATGCGTTCGAGACATGCGTCGCGCTCGCCGTCGGGCAGCCAGACGATTTGGAACGGGTGGTTGCCTTCGTACAGGCCGTTGGCGTCGTTGTAGATCGCCTCGCCGGGCCGCGTGAGCAGCCGGGCCGCGGTGTTGTCTTCGCTCAGGATCAAATGGGCGTCGGCCTCGCTGCATTGCAGCGCGATACGCACGGCCATCTGGCCGATCGTGCTGCGGGCCAGCGTATAGGCGCCGCCAAGGGTTTGCGATCCGAGCAAAACGTGGATGCCGAACGCGCGGCCCTGCCGCACAAGCCGATCCAAAAGCAGCGCCCCGTCTTGAGCGATGCGGTCGTCCTCGACGAACAGCTCTTGGAACTCGTCGATAATCAGCAGGATGCGCGGCAGCCGTGCGTCGGGCACGGCGGCGCGATACCCTTTGAGGTCTTGCACGCCTTGACGCCGGAACAGGTCGCCGCGCGTGCGCAGTTCGTCGTCGAGCCGCTCCAAAACGCTCAGGCCGAACTCCCGCTCGCTCTCGATGGCCACGACCCGCGCGTGCGGCAGCTCGGCCCGGGCGTAGGCCTTGAATTCGACGCCTTTTTTGAAGTC
>CAYMQL010000713.1:0-1559 GCA_964392255.1 uncultured Planctomycetaceae bacterium
CTGCTTGTGCAATTGCATCCGCACGCCGCGCCGATGGCCGCCCTGGTGCAAACGCTTGTGCCGCTAAGCACCGTGCAAGTGCCGGCCAGCCGCCAGACCGACTGGCTTCTGCGTCATTTGCCCGTGCCCGACGTTATGCCGCCGCCAGGGGCCGAAGCAACGCCCCTACAGACCCGTTTGCGACTGCTCGAATCTCGGCAGCGTTAGCCGTGCGCTGAAAAAAAGATATAATACCAACGCCCGATTCCATTTCTCTTACCGCGGAATGAAAAATGCACTCTCTCTTGCGAAATAGCGTGCGGCTGCTGGTCGTTCTTTTGTTGGTCGCTCGGGTCTGCGCGGACGAGACTCGCGTTTTCACCGAGGCCCGTTACGGCGAAGCCGAGTTGAAATACATCAACGATCTGCCGGTGTTGATCGTCTCGGGCACGCCGGAGGAAATCGGACGCCAAAAAGCCGTGCTTACAGCCGAAGCGGTCAAAAAGGTCGCCGACTACCCGCGCCGACTGCTCGACCGTTCGAGCCACAAAGACCGCCTGCCGGCCTATTTGGAGATGAGCAAAATGCTCGCGGCCAACCTGCCGGCCGACCACCGCGAGGAGTTGCAGGCGTTCGGCCAGCAGTCGGGCATCGATCGCGAGATGGGCGTGCTCGGCAACACCCTGACCGACATCTATCGCGGATGCGTCTCTTGTTCGGCGCTGATTGTCGAACCGGAACGGAGCGCCGCCGGCGGGCCGCTGTTCGGACGCAATCTCGATTTCTACAGCCTCGGCCTCCTTGAAAACTACAGCTTGGTCACCGTCCACCGCCCCAAGGGAAAACACGCCTTCGCGTCGATCGGCTTTCCCGGTTTGTTCGGCGTGTTTTCGGGCATGAACGACGCGGGCCTGTCTGTGGCGGTTCACGAAGTCTTTCTGTCGCGCGACGGCGCGCCGGTATTCAATCCCAAGGGCATGCCCTATGCCTTCTGCTTCCGAAAAATCCTGGAAGAATGCAGCACGGTCGAAGAGGCGGAAAAAATGCTCCGCGAAACCGAGCGGACCACGATTCTCAGCATGTCCGTCTGCGATCGCCGCCGCGGCGCGGTGTTGGAAATGACGCCCGTGACCGTCGCCTCGCGGCATTCGAGCAACGCCATTCTGGCCTGCACCAACCATTTTCGAACCGACGAGTTGGAGGTGTGGGTGGCGTCGCGATTCTGCAACCGCTACCCGAAGCTCATCCAGGCTCGAAAGCTCGATCGGCTTGGCGTTGCCGAAGTGGCTCAAAAAATGGACGAGGTGAACATGGGCCGGCTGACCGTGCAAACGATGGTTTTCGAGCCGGCCGCGTTGAAGCTGCATCTGGCCGTTGGGTCCGCCCCGTCGTCGTCGCAGCCCCTGAAGGAACTGGACCTTCGGCCGCTGTTCGCGCCGTGACGGTTTCTTTACATCCGCCGCGATCCGTGTTAGACTGGGTAGTTTGATACTGCCCCATTGTTCTCTGCTGTCTTGCACGTGAACCGGATGGCGTCGGAAACACAGCTTGTCGAGGCCGAGTGCATCCGCATTCGCGGG
>CAYMQL010000714.1:0-1557 GCA_964392255.1 uncultured Planctomycetaceae bacterium
GCCGAACATGGTCCCGCTAGACCAATTCGCCGGCCTGCTGCGGCGAGTGCTCGCAATCCGAAAAACAGCGGAAACGCTCGGCGAATAAGAAGGAACTGAATCATGCAAACCGTCCACGACCGCAAACGAGGCGCCAGCGCGGGCTTTTCCACACCCCGTCTCGAAGCGAGAAATTGCGGTTTGCGGCGTTTGATTCGCGCCCTTTCATCGGCGGCTTGCCTCCTCGCTTTGGCGCTGGCCGGATGTCCAAGCTCGAAAGAGACGTCGCGCATCACTACGCCCGTCGATGCTGAAAACGCCGCCGGACAATATCATAAAGAATTGCTCGACTATGCGATTGAGAATTTGAATCGGCTCGAAGAATTCGATTCGACCGACGCGGTGGAGCAGATTTTCAAGAGGCTGAATCCGGAAAGCCCGGCAAAAACCGATGCGGGCGAGTCCTCCGATACGCTGCTGGCCGTTTGGCCCGAGTCGGAAATGCTCCGCCAAATCGTCAACCGACTCAATCAGTGGATTCGCTCCCAACCGCCGCCCGCCGACTGGACGCTCGATCCGATGCTGGGCGAGTTGCCTAAACGCTTGGCCGATCTGCCGCAGGTCAAAGACTTGGACCGGATGGAGTTCTCGCGATTCGACGGCTACGCTTTGCAAGAGGCCGTGTGGCTGCGGGACGCGGCGTTTTGGGCTCGCGGCGACTCGCTCGACGATCTGGATCGGGCCAAGGCCCTGTTCGGATGGACCGTTCGCAACATCCAACTCGAGGCCGACAGCCCGCAACGGGTCCCGCTTTTCCCCTGGGAGACGCTCCTGTTCGGACGCGGTGCCGCCGTCGAGCGGGCGTGGGTGTTCGTCCTGCTGGCTCGGCAAATCGGCATTGACGCCGTTCTGCTCGGCATTGAAGAAGAGGAGAGCGGAGAGGACAAAAAGGAAAATGCCGCGGAGAAAAACGAGGCGGCTGTGCGGCTTTGGTGCGCGGCCGTTTTGATCGAGGGGCAAGCGTATCTGTTCGACCCGGCCCTTGGTCTGCCGATTCCCGCATCGAAGGGCATCGCACTCGACGAAAACGGGGGACTGACGCTTCAGCCGGCCACGCTCGCCCAAGTGGTCGCCGACAGTGCCCTATTGCGGCAAATGGACGTCGACGCCGATCGGCCGTACAACGTTGCGGCGGCGGATTTGAAACGGCTCGCGGTCATGTTCGAGGCCTCGCCGCCATATTTGGCCCGGCGCATGAAGCTGCTCGAATCGCGATTGGCCGGCAAGCAGAAATTATCGCTGACAACGTCGCCCAGCGCCCAAGCCGAGTTGTGGAAATCCGCGGCCTCCGGGGCAAACCTCAGGCTCTGGCTGCACCCTTACGAAACGCTCGATCGCCGCTCGCACATGGACGCCAAGAGCGTCGAATCGCGGCTAACTGCGCTGCTGCCTTTTTATGCAAGGCCGTCGGCGCCGTTGCGTTGCGGTCGTTTGGTTTATTTGAAGGGAAGTTTTGTCGGCGACGATGGAGCGATTCATTTCTTCCAACTCGCCCGGCCATCTCAGGAAGAGCTTTCG
>CAYMQL010000715.1:0-1554 GCA_964392255.1 uncultured Planctomycetaceae bacterium
GCGGGCGATATCGGTGGCGCGCTCCAGATCGTTTTGCGCGCCGGTGGCCACGTCGTCGAAGATCATCTCCTCGGCCACCGTGCCGGCCAGAAGCGATTGGATGCGGCTTTCCAGTTCCGTTTGCGTGGTTGTGTAGCGGTCGCCCTCGGGGCGAAACATCGTATAGCCCAAGGCGGTCGGGCCGCGCGGAATGATCGAAACCTTGTGGACCGGGTCGGCGCCTGGCAGACTGAAAGCCACCAGGGCGTGGCCGCTTTCGTGATAGGCAGTCCGCTGCTTCTCGTCGGGGTGCATCACGCGCTGGCGCTTTTCCAGGCCGGCCACGACGCGCTCGACGCCCTCGTTGAACTCCAGCCCGGTGACGGCGGGCTTGTTCGCTCGCGCGGCCAAGAGCGCCGCCTCGTTCACCAGATTGGCCAGATCGGCCCCGACGAAGCCCGGCGTGATGCCGGCGATTTCCTTCAGGTTGACCGATTCGTCGAGCTTCACCTTCGCCACATGGACCTTCAAGATCTGCTCGCGTCCCTTCACGTCGGGGCGATCGACCGAAACGTGGCGGTCGAAACGCCCGGGCCGCAGCAGCGCCGGGTCGAGCGTTTCGGGCCGATTCGTGGCGGCCAGCACGATCACGCCGCTATTCGAGCTGAAACCGTCCATCTCGACCAGCAGGGCATTAAGCGTTTGCTCGCGCTCGTCGTGTCCGCCGACGACGCTCATGCCGCGGGTCTTGCCCAGGGCGTCCAACTCGTCGATGAACACGATGCACGGGGCCTTAGCCTGGGCCTGCTGGAACATGTCGCGGACCCGGGCGGCGCCGACGCCAACGAACATCTCGACGAAGTCGGAGCCGGAGATGCTGAAGAACGGCACGCCCGCCTCGCCGGCAATCGCCTTGGCCAAAAGCGTCTTGCCGGTGCCCGGCGGACCGACCAGCAGCACGCCCTTGGGAATCCGGCCGCCGAGGACCTGGTATTTTTCGGGCGAGCGAAGGAAATCGACCACTTCGCGCAGCTCGTCGACGGCCTCGTCGATGCCGGCCACGTCGCGGAACGTCACTCCGATGTCTTCCTGGGCGAAGAGTTTGCCGCGGCTGCGGCCGAAGGCCATCGCCGAACCGGCGCCGCCGATGCGCCGCATCATGATGAAGAAGATCACCATCACGAGCACGGTCAACACGAACATCGGCATCAAAGTCTTCCAGCCGCTAGGCGCCGGCTCGGCGTTCACATCGGGAAAACCTTTTTCCTTAAGCAAATTGAACAGGTAGTGATTGTCGTTTTCCAGGCCCATCCGATCGGTATAGAAAACGACGCTCTTCGGCTGTTTGGCTTCCGCCTTGGCCGAATCGGCGTCGTCGGAAATCACTTCCCGCACGACCTTGCCGGTGATTTGCTGCGGGCCGATCTGCAAGTTGTCCAACTGGGTATAGCGGACTAACTCTTTTTTTTCGGCCGCATGGGCCTCCTCGACTTCGATGCCGGCGTTCGGATTTTTCTGGTAGTAGCCCTGCTCGATCAATCGCACCAGGTCCATATACTTCAGCTCGACCTGGCG
>CAYMQL010000716.1:0-1549 GCA_964392255.1 uncultured Planctomycetaceae bacterium
CATTTTGGGTGTGGGGGGGGGGTTGTGGGCTTGGCAATGGTTCACAAGCAAGAAAAAACATTTTTCGCACAAAAGCCCTCACCCTAACCCTCTCCCAAAGGGAGAGGGGACTTTCATCTTCATATTGCATCAGTTTAATCAAAACCGGCCGAATCGCTTTCGCAAACGCTGCCGAACCAACTCGGCGGCGGTGTTCACCGTAAATGTCAACAAAAACAAAAGGACCGCGCACAAAAATAAAACGCGGTAAAGCGTACCGCCCACCGGCGCTTCGGGAATTTCAACGGCGATATTGGCCGAGAGCGTCCGCATGCCGTTCAAGGGCCCCCAGTCCAAGATCGGTGTGTTGCCGGTGGCCATCAGCACGATCATCGTTTCGCCCACGGCGCGGCCGAAGCCGATCATCATCGCCGCGAAGATGCCGGGGCTGGCCGAAGGCAAGACGACGCGCCAAAGCGTCTGCCAGCGGCTCGCGCCGACGGCCATCGATGCCGCCGTCATGCTGTAGGGGACGTTCGAAAGCGAGTCTTCGGCGATCGAAAAGATGATCGGAATGACCGTAAATCCCAACCCGAAGGCGATGATGACGCTATTGCGCTGATCGTATTGCATGGTCAGCGGCCCCTCGAAGAGCCAGCGGCGAAAATTGCCCCCGAACAGCCACGTTTCCAGCGGCCCGGCCAACCACGCGGCCGCGGCGACTCCCGCCAACAACACCGGCAGAATCGCCAGGAATTCGTAGCCGGCCTCGATGCGCCGCGCCGCGTCGAATCGCCGAACGTACTGCCAGAGGGCCATGAACCCCGCAAACGCCGCCGGCACGGTCATCAGACTCAGGCAGAACGCGAAAAACCACCGTTCGAGAATCGGGGCCAGCCATAGCGCAACCAGAAAACCGATCACCACCGAAGGAACCGTCGCCATCACTTCGACCCCGGGCTTGATCGACTTGCGAAAGCCCGGCGTCGTGAAATAGCTGACGTAAACCGCCCCGAACAGCGCCAGCGGCACAGCAAATAACATCGCGTACAGCGTGCCTTTCATCGTGCCGAACAACAGGGGCACAAGGCTGTACTTCGGCTCGAACTCTTCGCCGCCGGTGGTTTGCCAGACGTATTCCGGCCGATCGTAGCCCTCGTAGAAGACCTTGCCAAAAAGCGTTCGCAGGCTGATTTCGGGACAGCCGCCCTCGATTCGCCAGACGCTGAGCCCGCCGGAAGCATCGAAAGAAAGTACGGCGTCGCCGCGCGATCCTAACGCGATTTGGCGGAACGGCCGATCCGCCACGGGCGCAAGCGACAGCAGTCGGCGCTCGCTGGTCATATGGTCGAGATGGATCGCGCCGTCGCGGCCGAGGCTCAACAGCGACTTGGTCCGGCCCGAGGGCACGATCGCCTCGACGGCGCTATGGTGCGGCCGCAGCGTGTGGATTTTGCGGAGCTTGCGCGTGCCGTCGGCGTTGACGGGCGACCAGATGGTCAGCCCGCCCTTCGCATCGCCGACGGCCAGCGACACGTCGCCGAGCACCATCGCCAGCGCCGTTACGGCG
>CAYMQL010000717.1:0-1545 GCA_964392255.1 uncultured Planctomycetaceae bacterium
AGCGGTTTGATCGTCGATCGCTACGCCGGTTTTCTGGCCGTTCAGATTACGGCGCTGGCGATGGCCCGGCGGCTGCCGCTGTTGGCGCCGATGCTTGTCGAACTGACCGCGGCCGAAGGGATCATGATTCGCACCGAGCGCGGCGTGAGCCGGGCCGAGGGAATCGAACTGCGCGACGGTCCCTACGGGGGCCGCACGCCCGACGGACCGCTGCTGATCGTCGACCACGGCTTGACCTACGAGGTGGACCTGGCCGAGGGCCAAAAAACCGGGTTTTATCTCGATCAACGCGAAAACCGCGCGGCGGCGGCCGGCTATTTGCGCGATCGGCGCGTGCTCGATATGTTTTGCTACAGCGGCGGGTTTGCAATGGCGGCCTCGGCCCTCGGCGGCGCCCGCGAAGTGCTCGGCGTCGATACCAGCCGGCGGGCCGTCGATCTGGCCGCCTCGAACGCCCAACGCAACGGACTCAAAAACGTCCAATTTCAGCAAGGCGACGGATTTGAAACCCTCGAGGAGTTGGTCGCCTCCGGCCGGCGCTTCGGCGGCGTGGTGCTCGATCCGCCGAAGTTCGCCCGAAGCCGCGGCTCGCTCGCCGAGGCCTTGCGGGCGTACCATTGGCTCAATCGGCTGGGCGTTGCTCTTCTGGAGCCGGGCGGAATCCTGACGACGTGCAGTTGCTCGGGCCACGTCAGCCGCGAGGATTTTCTGTATATGCTCGTAGGCGTCGCCCAGCAGACGGGCCGCGAAATTCAGGTGCTCGAACAGCGCGGCCCCTCGCCCGACCACCCGGTCAGCGCCGCTTGCCTCGAAAGCGAATATTTGAAGTGCTTTATTTGCCGCGTTGTGTAAAATAAAGGCATGAGCACGGAACGTTTGCGCCGGCGGGTGGCGTTCGAGGCCGCGCGGCTGATCTTTTCGCGGGAAGAAACGCAATACGGCCGGGCCAGGTCGCGGGCCGCACGCAAACTCGTCGCCGGCGACCTGAAACCGGCCGATCTGCCCTGCAATCGCGAGATCCGCGGCTGCCTGAATGCCATCGCGCGGTGCGGCCCGTCCGAGCAAGGGCGGCTTCTGACCGAAAGCAGCACGGATCGCGATTTAGGACGGCCGACCGCGGCCGGCGAATGCACGCTCGACCGTTTTCGCACCTACGAGTTGCTGCTTCTGCCGTTGGAACACGTGGCGCAGTCGCCGGAAGAGCATCCCGAAGGCGACGTTCTTTATCACAGTTTGCAAGTGTTTGCGCTGGCGCAGCGCGAGCGGCCTTACGACGAGGAGTTTCTGCTGGCTGCGCTGCTGCACGACGTCGGCAAAGCCATCGACCGTCGCGACCATGCGTCGGCGGCAATCGAGGCGTTGGCCGGCGCCGTCACCCCGCGCACGGCGTGGCTGATCGAGCATCACGTCGAGGCCTTGGCCCTGCGCAACGACGCGGTCGGCGTCCGATTGCGCCGCCGGCTCGAAGCGGCCGAGGATTTCGACGAACTAATGCTTTTGGCCGAATGCGATCGTCGCGGCCGCGAAATCGGCGTCGAAACCCCC
>CAYMQL010000718.1:0-1544 GCA_964392255.1 uncultured Planctomycetaceae bacterium
GTGCTTATTTTCGAAGTGCATCGGTGCGCGCTCGGATGTTTAGCCGGCTAACTTGTTCGCCGTGAATGCTTGATCGTTGAAGCGGAAACACGCGGCGAACAAGTTCGCCGGCTAAACGGTGATGAGAAATACGGACGAAGACTCGACAAACGATTGCCGTTAAACAACGAGGATTATTAAGCATGGCCGCCGATATTCGACTGAAAGAAAGCCTGCCGGTGCTGACCGAGCGGATTGTCGACACCTATGCCGAGGTCGGCAGCCTGCACCACTTGGGCCACTGCCCTTTGCCCAACTACGACACGGTTATTGCGGCGACCGAGGATTTGAAAGAAATCCTGTACCCCGGTTATCGCCGTCGCGACGGATTGCACTTGGGCAATGTCACATATCACGTCGGCGATTTGATCGACCGGCTGCACGACACCCTGACGGCGCAGATCGGCCGGGCGCTGCGTCACGAGGCCGCCAAGGACGGCAAGTGCGATCCGCAGAAGATGCGCGATTTCGAATCGCTCGGCCAGACCAAGGCCGTCGCGTTTCTCGAAGAGCTGCCCGAGCTGCGCAAGATTCTGGCTCTGGACGTCGAGGCCGCGTATGCCGGCGACCCGGCGTGCAAATCGCTCGACGAGGTGATTTTCTGCTATCCCGGGTTCGAGGCCATTACGATTTATCGGCTTGCCCACGTACTACACGCGCTGGGCGTTCCGCTGATTCCGCGCATGATGACCGAATGGGCCCACAGCCGCACGGGCATCGACATTCATCCCGGCGCCCGGATCGGCCACTATTTTTTCATCGACCACGGCACGGGCGTCGTCGTCGGCGAAACGACCGAGATCGGCCAATGGGTGAAACTTTATCAGGGCGTGACCCTCGGCGCGCTGAGCTTCGCCACGGATACGGAAGGCAACCTGGTGCGCAGCACGAAACGCCATCCAACGATCGAAGACCGCGTGGTGATTTACGCCAACGCCACCGTTCTAGGCGGCAACACCGTGATCGGGCACGACTCGGTCATTGGATCGAGCGTGTGGCTGACCCGGTCCGTGGGACCCGGCACGACGGTGACGATGGAAAGCCCCCGGCTGCGCATTCGCGGCGACGAGCCGGAGGAGTTCGCCTGGGCCATCTGACGGCCGGCGGACTTCAGCGCGTACTTGAACCGTGCATCCGATAGGCTTAGAATAGAACGATCTGGAGAATTGCTTATGCCGCACGTGAATATCCCAGAATCGCTTTTCCATGAGGTTACAAGGGTTTTGCCCAGCGCTGTTTCTGCAGACGAATATGTCGTCGCAGCGGTTCGCGAGAAGCTCAGCTTTGAAGGGCATAAACGCGAGTTCTTCCGACTTTCGGATCAGGTCCGAGCGGCCCTATCGAAGAAGGGACTGGCAGAGTCGGATATTTTGGCCGAATTTGAATCGACTCGAAATATGCACGATGGCTAGCCCGTGGCCGAAACACTCGTTGTTGACGCCAATCCGATTATCTCTGCCTTGCTCGGCGGTGCCGCACGAGAGGTTATCTTCTCCGGCAGATTT
>CAYMQL010000719.1:0-1538 GCA_964392255.1 uncultured Planctomycetaceae bacterium
GGGTGAGGGCCGATCGTTTGTCCATACGCCAACGTTTTTTCTGGATGGTCGTCTAGCGGCACGCGCCACACCGCGGCTTTCGGATCGGCCAACGGCGACGCGATTCGATTTCGGTGCAGATTGCCGCCGAACGTAGGCCAGTTCACCTCGGGGCGCTCGGCGGGCCAGTCGCCGCTTTCGGCCAGCAGCGACTCAAGCAGGTCGGCATACTTGCCGCTGCGGACGCCCAGTCGCCCCCGCGCGTCGGGATGCCGCCCGACGAACTCGGCCAGCTCGGCTTTTGCCCGATCGCGCCGCCCTTCTAAAATCGACGCCAAGACCAATCGGGCGCGAACAGCCGCCAGGTCCAGATCCGTATCGGGATAGCCGGGCCACGCCGAGACCGCTGGCGGCGGCGGGCCGGGTTCGATCCGCCGCCAATTCCAGCGCGCGGCCGCAAATTCGCCCGACTCGAACGCCATGTCGCCCAGCGCCAACAGCGCGTCGTCGCACGATCGGCTGGCGAACATTTGCTCGACGATATTTTGCAGCCGCCGGGGGTCGCGGGCGGCAATGCCTTGTTCGTACCAATTGCGTGCGACCGGATCGACGCGGGCACGGTAGCGCGCCAAAGCCGCAGACGGCAGCGCGGCCAATCGCGATTGGCAAATCGCCCGCACCGTGGCAAACCGACCCGCCGCAAAGGCCGCCAGTTTGCCGTCCGACGCTTCGGCCAGTCGGCAAAGGATTTCAACGGCCTCGTCCCATTGCCGGTCGGCCAGAAGGGCGTCGGCTTGCTGAAGCTGCGCGATCGCGGCGCTGTCGGCCCAATCGAGTTCGACCGGACCGGCCGGATCGAGCCGCCCCGCATCGTCGGCTGCGTTGGTTTGAGGCCAAGCCGGTCGCGCAAACATGGCGAATCCGGCGCTGAACGCAAAAAGCACAACAAGCGACCGGCGTTGACGACGCAGAAAAACCATTTCTCGATTATAAGACGCCGGTCGACTCAGAAAAAGAGACGCTCGAGAGCATTGAGGCTGATTGCCTTCTTAGGAACGTGCGTTTTCAAGCCCTCGCGGCGAACGCTCGGGTCAAAGATCGGCGTCGCCGAGAAGGTCTTCGCCGTAGCCGGGCGGAAAGGGATTGTCCAACAAATTGTCGCCGCGATCGTCGCTGCCTTCAGTTGCGGCGGGCTTTTCGTCCTGACGGCGGCGGAAGAATTCGCTCAGCGCCGACTCGCCGCCGAACTGTCGCAGCCAGTACTCGACGTCTTCGGCCAACAGCGGCACCGGCGGCCGAGCCGGCGTTTCGGGCGTTGTTTCATGCCGCTGGCGCCGCACGCGGACCAATTCGGCGTACCACGTCTCGCTGTCGACCGCCTTGGCCCTGCGCCGCCGGGCCGCCTTTTGAATCCGATGATCGCTGGAAACCACCACCAGCCGCCGCGGCGCCGATTCGGCACGGATCAGCTCTTCGATCAAATCGTCGGCCTCGGCATACTGCGAAGCGAAGCGGACCGTGATGCCCCGATGCGTCAGTTCGCGCGGCAGCCCCCAGGG
>CAYMQL010000720.1:0-1533 GCA_964392255.1 uncultured Planctomycetaceae bacterium
TCTCCAATCTCCACTCTCCACTCTCCTCTCTCCCCTCGGTCTGCACGCGGACGGTCGCTTGCAGAGCGGGTTCCAACTCCGCGACGGCTGGGTCTTTTTGGATTTCTTCGATCAACTCGGGTGCGATAAACGACTCTTCGGCCGCGTCGGGCACAATAAACAGGTCGTAGCGACCGAGATATTCGGCGGCCTGATCGCCGAATTGCGACGCCATTGCATCATAGCCGCTGACGACCCAAACCACGACGCACGCCGCGGCGATCATCGCCAGCGCGGTCAACAGCATGCGCGCCGGGTGTCGCAGAGCGTAGGCGAGAGTCAATTTCCAAACGAGTTTCATTGGCTTGCCTCCGCCGCCGTCTCGGCATTCACGATATCTTGATAGCGTGCAGCCAACGAATGGGCGTCGTGAAACTGGGCGGTCGGGAACTCCGTCAGGATGCGGCCGTCCTTGAGTACCACGATCCGTTCTGCCCAAACGGCCACGGCCGGCTCGTGCGTCACGACGACGATTGTGCGGCCTTGTTCCTTGCACAACTCTTGCAGCAGCCGGCAAATGCTTTGCCCGGTCACCGAATCGAGGCTGCCGGTCGGCTCGTCGGCCAGGATAATCGACGGGTCGCCGATCATGGCCCGGGCGATGGCCACGCGCTGCTGTTCGCCGCCGCTGAGGGCGTCGGGCCGATGCCGGCATCGCTCGGCAAGACCGAGCTTGCGGAGCAGTTCGTCCATCCGGCCGTCGACCAATCGTCCAATGCCGTCAGCCAGCGCCGGCAGTAGAATATTGTCTTGGGCCGAAAGCGTGGGAATCAGATTGAACGCCTGAAACACAAGTCCGATATGGCGGCGGCGGAACAGTGTCAGATCGTAGTCCGACATGGCCGACAGATCGCGGCCGTCGACGACGATTCGGCCCGCGTCGGGCCGGGTCAGGCCGGCCATGACGTGCAGCAACGTACTCTTGCCCGATCCGCTCGCGCCCATGACAGCGACGAATTGTCCGCGCTCGATCGTGAGCGATACGTCTTTAAGTGCTTCGATCGTCGTGTTGCCTTGTCGGAACCGCTTGCTCAGACGTTCTACGGCAAGCGGCGACATGTATTCCTCACACTCCGTGTGAGGTTGAGACCGGCTGCCATCCTTGAACCTGACGTCCTGCGCATTTTCGCGGTCGGTTCCTCTTGCGGAGCAAGAGGAGTACTTTTTTTCATCGTCCATCTTCGTGATAACTCCTTTGTCAGCGTTCGGAAGGCATTTCGCCGCCGTTGCGGGTCCATAGGGCGTGCCAGGCCTCTCGGTCGATGGCGTTGCCGATAAACAGCACGCTGCCATCGCAGAAGCAGGCGTTGACTCCGCCGGGGTGATTGCTCCGCGCGGCACATAGTTTGGCCGAACCGGCAGTCAGATCGGGATACAGGACGTTCGGTGTGAATCGCCCGTTCATCAGGGCGCCGTTTGGAATACAGCTTTCCAGCCAGGTCGTGAGCCGTTTGCCGTTCCAGCTTGTAACTTTCGGAAGCACGGCCGAAAGTC
>CAYMQL010000721.1:0-1531 GCA_964392255.1 uncultured Planctomycetaceae bacterium
ATTCCGGGGGCTGTTAGCCCCCGGCTATGCGACATTATTTACCAGAGAGCCAAGAGTCGGCGAACAGGTCGCCGGCTTTCGTTACGAGGCCTTGGGCTTGCGAACCGTGACGACCATGTTGTCGCGATGCACAACCTCGTCGTAGGGGCAGTAGCCCAGCACCTCGGCGATGCGGGCCGTTTTGAGGCCTTGGATGCGACGTATTTCGTCGGCGCTGTAGTTGGTCAGCCCACGGGCGAATTCGACGCCGTCGGGCCCGCGAAGGCCGACTACGTCGCCCTTTTGAAAACCGCCTTCGACCTGAACCACGCCCGCGGCCAGCAAACTTCGCCCCTTGTGCTCGATCGCGGTCCGAGCGCCGGCGTCCAAAACCAGCCGGCCCCGCGGCTTGACGGTCAGGCCGATCCAACGTTTTCGGGCCTGCACGGTCTGCCCCTGGGCCAAAAAAAGCGTGCCGACCGATTCGCCTGCGATGATGCGCGGCAGCACGTCGGCCGATCGCCCCGACGCGATAATCACGTTTTCGCCGCCGGTGGTCGTTAATCGGGCGGCCTCGAGCTTGCTGGCCATTCCGCCCTTGCTCAACCCGCCGAGCCGATCGCGCACCAACCCCAACACCGAGGCGTCGAGTTGCTCGACCGTGGAAATCAAACGGCTTTTGGGATCGCGCGGATCGCCATCGAAAAGCCCCTCGACGTCGGAAAGCAGCACCAGCAGCGGCGCCCGGATCAGATTAGCGACGATGGCCGCTAGCCGGTCGTTGTCGCCGAACGTGGTTTGCAGCTCTTCGACCGACACGGTGTCGTTTTCGTTGATGATCGGAACGGCGCCGAACTCCAACAGCGTCAGCAGCGTGTTGCGGGCGTTCAGGTAGCGTTGCCGATGTTCGAGGTCCTCGGCCGTAAGCAGGACCTGAGCGGCGTGGCGGCCGTGCTTGTGCAGCGAACGTTCGTAGGCTTCGACCAGGATGCTTTGCCCGACGGCGGCCACGGCCTGGAGTTGGGCGATGTGGGTTGGCCGTTTGGCAAGCCCAAGCCGCCCCATGCCTGCGCCGACCGCCCCCGAACTAACCAACACCACCTTCCGGCCCGTTGCCATGACTCGGTGGATTTGATCGGCGAGTTGCTGGATACGCTGCGGATCGAGCTGCCCATCTTCGCGCGTGAGTACGCGCGTGCCCACCTTCACGACGATGGTGGTGGCCAGCGCGGCGATTTCTTGTCGCAAGAGGTCTCTCATGGGCGCGCTCCGAACCGAATCTCCGCCGGTTCACTGTTCGGTTGATCGTCTGATCGATTCATTTGCGGCCGGATGTTAAACGGGAATCCAATGGGCGATCGGCCCCTCATTTTCCCATCTTTTACGTCTTTCGATAACCCACTGGGCGCTCGGATCGCTCAGGATTTCGGCGGCGTCGGCTTCCGGAAAGAGGTTCTCCCCCAGCCCGTTCTGCATAAAAACCGCGTTCAGACAGCGATGGGCGCCGATGAGCCGATAGCCTTTTTTGCGTCCCAGCTTGACCAGCGCCGGC
>CAYMQL010000722.1:0-1524 GCA_964392255.1 uncultured Planctomycetaceae bacterium
CTCGGCCATCTCCAGGCCGATGAACCCACCGCCCACGATCACGGCCTGTTGCACCGGTTGAGGCCGGAATCTCGAGTTCCAGGCTTCACGCCAGCAATCGCAGACTCGGCAGCCGCTCGCAACCGTCAGCAGCATTCCCAAAGCACTTAGTAGCAATAGTTTTTTCATGATCGGCCTCCTTCCAATCAATTCGTTGGCGCAGGCGTAAAGGTCGTCTGGCCGGGGGTCGCGACCGTCGCGCCGGCGCACGGATCGCAGGGGGTGTAGGTGGGGCATGGCGTCGGGCAAGCGACCACAGGTGTCGCCGCCGGCTGCTGGCACGCCGGGCCGCGCCACAGGCATTCCATGAACCGGCATCCGGTCAGGCTGCCCAGCAGCGCCGTCATAACCATTAAAATCATTAGCCTCTTCATTCCTGTTTTCTCCCGTCGAAACGGTAACGTGGGATCGCGAAGCTATCGCCAAGGAAACTCTACACCAGCTTTGATGATGTGCAAACGAAACACGGTGTTTTTTGCGAAACCGCCTCGTCGCGTTTTTACCACCCCTCGCGGATTTTGGGGTACAATAGTACGGGAAGGCCGTGCAAACTCTAGCGGCCTGCCCATGTCGTTTTTTAACAGTTGAGCGCCGCTGCCGGCTTGTCCGGCAACGCTGAAAATACGGGGATACAAGCCGCCCGCGGCGCATGCCTGCCGCTTGCCCCTGTTTGGGCCCCCACAGGAACGCCCGCCGCCATGACCGAGAGACCGAAGAGCCTCTGTTCCGCTTTGGCGGCCGCGGCATTGTTTCTCAGCTTGGCCGCCGCGGCGAGTGCCGCCGACGCTCCTTCGCAAATTTGGCTGATAAGTACGCGCAACGCCCCGCATTGCGGCGATTTCGACGCGACTCTGCAAAGCCTTTGCTACTGGCAATCGACCGACGACTGCCAGTGGTCTCCGGCCGATCCCGATGCGTTT
The DNA here is from genome assembly GCA_964392255.1 of uncultured Planctomycetaceae bacterium. Lineage (GTDB taxonomy): Bacteria > Planctomycetota > Planctomycetia > Pirellulales > Thermoguttaceae > CAYMQL01. Next base: position 960 of record CAYMQL010000722.1, read on the forward strand.
TTTGCATCCGACGATCCCGCCGAGCCGACGGTGGTTTATCTGCACGGCAATCAAACCAACGCCTTTCAGGCCGTAAAAAAAGCCTGTTACGCCTATCAGCGAATTCGGGCGGAGGCGGGCGACCGCCCCTTTCGATTCGTCATCTGGTCGTGGCCCACCGATCGCCAAATCCGTTCCCATCGCGAGGACGCCCGACTAAAACTGGCCTACACCCCCGCCGAATCGCGCTACCTGGCGCTATGGCTCGATCGCCTGCGCCCCGACGTTCGGGTGAGCCTGGTCGGCCACAGTTTCGGCCCTCGAATCATCACCGGGGCGCTGCATTTGCTCGGCGGCGGCGAACTCGCGGGCCAAACCCTGCCCGACCAAACCGTGGCCGACTGGAAACAGGGCAAACGAAATCCCGTGCGCGCCGTTCTGTTGGCCGCCGCGACCGATCTGGACGGGCTTGCGGCCGGCGGTGAGCATTGTGAAGCCTTACCGCTGGTTGACCAGATGCTTATAACCTGCAACGGATGCGATCGGGCTTTGCGGAGGTATCCCGAGGTGTCCGGCGGGCCGCAGG
>CAYMQL010000723.1:0-1521 GCA_964392255.1 uncultured Planctomycetaceae bacterium
TAGAACGATTTTTTCGCCACAACGGCCTACGGCCGTTTTTTCAGAAAGTGCAGACCAGGAGCAATCGCGATGAAACGGCAAATCGCATGGGTGTCGCTGATCGCCCTCGGCATGGCGTTGGGCAGCGTGCTGAGTTCATACGAAGGCACGCGCGCGACAGCCGTCGCCGCGGCGCAAAATTCCGACGTCGAAGAGTTGAGCGACGAACTGGTCGGACAAATTCAAGACCTTAAGGCCGAAATGAAGGACGTGGCGGATCAGGTCAAGGCCATCAATAGCCTGCTTCAGTCGGGCAGGTTGAAAGTGGTGGTGGTGATCAATCCCGACAGCTAATAAAAAAAGCCCGCCGCAAGGCGATGCTTGCTCTCGTCGGCTTGTGTGCCGAATCATGCTCGCGTTTCCGGGGGGCTTGTCTCGACCGGTAGAATGAAGTCGAACGGTCGCCCGGAGAGCCAATGCCATGTCCAAACTGCTGCATCTAGCGGCCAGCCCGCGGCCCGAATCTTATTCTACGCGGGTGGCCAAGGCGTTTCTCGATTCCTATCGGCGGGCGAAGCCCGACGACCGCGTCGAAACCTTGGACCTGTTCCAGGCCGACCTCCCCAAGTTCGACGCGCCGCAAGCGAAGGCCAAGTATGCCGTCATGGCCGGGCAGACGCCTCGCGACGAGGCCGAGGCTGCGTGGCAGTCGGTCCTCAAAACGATCGACCACTTCAAAGCATTCGACAAGTACCTGGTTTCCTGCCCGATGTGGAACTTCGGCGTTCCCTACCGGCTGAAACAGTACCTAGACTTGATCGTGCAACCGTCGCTGACCGTGGCCTATTCGCCGGCCGAGGGCTATACCGGTCTGGTTGTCGGAAAGCCGTTGTTGCTCGTTCTGGCCAGCGGCGGCAGCTATGCGTCGGGCAATCCCCTCGAAACGTTCGATTTTCTGGAAAGCTATCTGCGGGCGATTTTCGGATTCATCGGCTTCACCGACATCCGCGCCATTCGCGTCCAGGGCACGATGCAAAAACCCCCTGAGCAAGTCGAGATCGAAGTCCGCAATGCCATTGCCGAAGCCGAAGAGGCGGCCAAGGCTTTTGCCGCCTAGCCGCCTGTTGAAATAGTCGTTTTTGTCGAAGTTTGTGTGCCACTGGCTCTGCCAGTGCCGTGAGATTTTCGATCGCCCTGCACTGGCAAAGCCAGTGGCACACTGTTTCAACAGGCTGCAATCGTTAGGTCATCTGCCAGAGGGCCATGCGCATGACGTCGCGGACGCCTTTGTGGGCCGAGAGGACTGCGGCCGGCTCGAATCCGCAATGCACCAGACAATGCTCGCAGCGGGGATCGCCGCCCCGGGGGCCAAGCTTGTCCCAGTCGGTGGCGTCGAGCAACTCTTGATACGTGGCGTAGTGGGCGTCGGCCAACAGATAGCACGGCCCGCGCCAACCCCGCACGTTGAAAGTCGGATTCGCCCAAGCGGCGCAGTCCAACTCGCGCCGGCCGCAAAGAAATTCCATATAGATCGGCGAGGCG
>CAYMQL010000724.1:0-1520 GCA_964392255.1 uncultured Planctomycetaceae bacterium
GCACCGACGGCGGGCGGAACTTGCAGTTGGAAGGCTTCGTGGACGGCCCTCAGCGCGTCGGACGCGAACTCCCGGGCCACCAGCGCGGAAATCTTGATCTGGCTGGTGGTGATCATCTGGATGTTGATGCCTTTTTCGGCCAGGGCGCGGAACATGGTTCGAGCGACGCCCGGCTGCGTCGCCATGCCAAGCCCGACCACGGAAATCTTCGACATGTTTTCGTCGTAGGTGCAGCCCTCGGCGCCGAGTTCCTTGACGGCCTCGTCGACGGCGCGAAGCGTGGCGGGCAAATCGTCGCGGAAAACGGTGAACGAAATGTCGGCGCGGCCGTCTGAAGCTTCGTTCTGCGCGATCATGTCCAACGCAATGTTTTTTGCGGCGACGCGAGAGAATAAGCCCAAGGCGGCGCCCGGCCGGTTGGGCAAACCGAGCACGGTGACGCGGGCCTCGTTCTTCGCCAGCGCCGCTCCGCATACCGGCATGTTCGGCGCCTCGGGATCGCGGACGATCATGGTGCCCGGATTGTCGCTGAAGCTGCTGCGCACGTGGACCGGCACGTCGAACTTCTTGGCGAACTCGATCGAGCGGTTGTGCATCACGCCCGAGCCCGCGGTGGCCAGTTCGAGCATCTCATCGTAGCTGATCTGCTTGACCTGCCGGGCCTCGGGAACGACGCGGGGATCGGTCGTGTAGACGCCGTCGACGTCGGTGTAGATTTCGCACGCTTTGGCGTGGAGCACTGCGGCCAGGGCCACCGCGGTGGTGTCGCTTCCGCCGCGGCCCAACGTGGTGATGTTGTTCGACTCGTCGATGCCCTGAAAGCCCGCCGCAATAACGACGTTGCCGGCGTCCAACGCCTCACGCATCCGATCGGTCGAGATCGAGCGGATGCGGGCCTTGGTGTGGATGCTGTCGGTGATGATGCCGATTTGCGCGCCGGTCAGGCTGATCGCCTTATGGCCCAACGAGTGAATGGCCATCGCCATCAGCGCGACGCTCACCTGTTCGCCGGTCGAAAGGAGCATATCCATTTCGCGGGCGGGCGGGTCGTCGGTGATCTGCTTGGCCAGATCGACCAGCACGTCGGTGTTTTTGCCCATCGCGCTGACAACCATCACGACCTGGTTGCCTTCCATTTGGGCGCGGATGGCCTTTCGGGCCGCGGCGAGTATTTTTTTGCTGTCGGCCACGCTGGTGCCGCCAAACTTTTGGACGATAATCGGCATGGTATTCGGGGGTTTCGGTTGGAACGGTCGTTTCGGGCGGAATATCCCGTAAACCCTTTAGAAATACGCGATTTGCCCCGAATTGGCAAGCCCCCGGGGGCGGCGCGGCCAGCCGGCCCGGCTTGTGCTTGCTTTTCGGACCGAAACGGCCGAACTATAATCATAGAAAAGGCTGCCGCGGCCGCAAAAACCGGAGACCGATTCCGTGGACTACCATCACGTCGAAAAACTGTGCGACATGATCGTCGACTATTTCCATGACCAGCCCCCGCCCGACGAGCAGGACGCCCAAGG
>CAYMQL010000725.1:0-1519 GCA_964392255.1 uncultured Planctomycetaceae bacterium
TTGTGCAAGTACCGATACGCCAACGAGATCCTTCGCTGCGCTCAGGATGACCCGTTTTCCCATCACCTCCAGAAATCCCGACTTTGCAGTTCTCCTGCCTCAAAACGCAGAACCCCTGCCCAGTCGAACCGGGCAGGGGTTCTTTTTCGAGTTTTTCGACCGTTTTGGTCAGGCTTTAACCGCTTAGCGGTGCCAGCAACTGGCCGGTTGATCTTTGAAGTCGAGGAACCACCAGCCGTCGTCCCATTCGAGGGTCACTTTCCGCCAGCCCAAGGGCACTTGCGGATAGGGATAGAAGGGGCCGATGTACGGCCAGGCCGTCGGCGAATACTGCTTCGGATAGGTCACCGCGGCGTAGTTCGGATAAGCCGCGTAGCTCGGCCAGGCATAGTTCGGCATGCACGGCTGGTCGTATCGGGCCGGGGCCACTCCGCCGCCGTTGGCTGCGGCCGTGTGCATTGGCATCGGGCCGCCGTTGTACGCCGTCGGGCAAGGAGCGCTCGACTGCATCGCCACGCGCTGCGGGTTCATCGGCCGAACACGCTGCGAAGGGGCCATCGGTTGCGGCGCTTCCTCTTCCTGCCACTCTTCGACCGACACCGTTCGGGCCGGCGCCTTGGTGAACGAGTTGGAAAGCCGCTGGGCCTTCGCTGGGGTTTCCGGCGAGGCGCCGCGGGCCATAATGGCCGTCAATCGCTTGGCAAGGTCGCCCCGCGCGACCGGCGACTGCTTGGCGGGGGCCGGCTCCTGCGCCTGCTCCTCGCGGTACATGGTTTGACTTACCGCCTGTTCGTTTGAAACGGGCGCATTAGCCTGCGACGCCGGGACGCTCAACTGGTTGATCACGCGGCTGACGCCCGGCGTCCGGGCCGCCAGTTTCAGGGCTGCGGTCATTTGCTGCCGGTCGGTCACTTGGCCGCGGAGCCAAACCGTGCCCTCTTGGCACTTGACGCCGATCCGATAGTCGCTCAGTTGGCCGCTTTCGCGCAGGCGGTTGGCGATCCATTCGGCGGTCTCTTGGTTGCCGGCAGACGCCAACGCCGGTAGTGCCGTCATCAGGGCGGCGGCCGCCAAACCTCTCAAAATACGTCGCATGTTTTCCCTCCTCCTTGAATCCAACCCGCGGACTACGGATAACCGCAGGCAAGCCTCGGTTGTTCTGCCAGTTCGACGAGCAACGGAAACGGTGCGACACTGGCAAGGAGGGCTCCGCGCGCCGCGAGAGCGGCGAGCGGGATTGCGGCGTTGCCCCCCCGGCAATGCCCGTTTCCGATGATTGCTGCCTGACTATAGATTTCGGTTGCCGGTTGTATCGGCCGGAAGCTTTTTTTCGATTTTACCGGCTTCAGCGGTCGTAGGGGGGGCCGAAACCATGAACCTAGAGAAGATGGCGGAACAATTCCGGCGCCGGCTCACCAGGTGGCCGATTCGCGGCTGCCGCGGAAGTCACAGGTCGCCGTCAGAATCATGAATGCCAAGGTCGCGCAAGTGGGCATCCAGAAGGCCGGCACAGCCACCA
>CAYMQL010000726.1:0-1511 GCA_964392255.1 uncultured Planctomycetaceae bacterium
AGCACGCTATGAACGCCAAAGTAGCCCGCCGAACACTCGTCGCGCAAACACCCGACCGGCACGATCAAGTCGGCGTCGTGCAACTCGCGATGGACCAGGATCGGCTGGGCCGACTCGTCGGCCGCCAGATAGGCCAACTGCCGGCGGTCCGAGGGGTCGTGCGCCAACAGCCGGATGCACCGGCGAACGGTTTGATCGACCATGCGGCGCGGGTCGTCGCACTTGCCGTCGGCCTCGGCGCGAAGCACGGCAATGCCCTCCGGATCAACGCCGGACGCCACCAGCGCGCCGATCACCGCGGCGGTGATCTCGGCCGCTTGGGGCACGCCGCGGTCTAGGGCCACCACCACCCGATCGCCCGGCGTGGTGCATTGGCCCAATGCCGGGTAGTCGATCGGCTCGGCCAGCGCCGCCACGGCCGCCGCCCTTGCATCCGCCACAGGCCGGTCGCGCAGCAGGCCCACCTCGCCGGGCGTTATGCCCTCGGCAAATTCGAGCTGCACGCTCGCGTTGTTTCCGTAACGTAGGTCGGTCATTAAACGAAATGGCGGAAATAGGGCAAATGGGCAAAAAATACGCCAGCATGAATACCATTATCACGGCGATTCGCGCAACGGTCAAGAAGTCGAGCTTTACGCCGACGCCCGGTTGGCGAATAATGGCGGCTCCGACACGGTCTGACCGTCGCGGTGACAACCGGTCATGGCAAAACGATCTTAAAAACGAGGTGCGTGCAATGGTGCAGTTTTTGCAGAAGCGTCGTTGTGGTTTTTGGGCGTTTGCGGCGATGGCCGCCTGTATTGCGGCGGCAGGCTGCGAACAGAAGCAATCCAACCGCTTGAGCCCCGCGTTGAACGAAGCGCTGTTGAGGCCCAAGGAAGCCCCGGCCGAAGACGCCAAAGCCGTCTCGGGCCGCGAGGTGCTCAACCGCATGATTATCGCCTATCGCCCGGCCGAAAGTTACGAAGACGCCGGAAGGGTGCGCGTGTTGGCCGAGTCGGGCAAAGAAACCATCATCGACGACACCCTGAGCCTGTCGTTGGCCTTCGAGCGGCCCAATAAGATCCGCTTGCAGGCCTATGGCGCCATCGTGGCGTGCGACGGCAAAAAGCTCTACGCCTCGATTGCCGACTTGCCCGGCCAGGTGCTGGTCAAGCCCGCGCCGGTCCGGCTGACCGGCGAAACCTTGTTGAGCGACCGGCTGTTGGCTATGGCGATTTCGCAGGGGCCCGCCGGACTTATGCCGCAGTTGGTGTTTCTGCTGGTCGACGATCCCATGCAGATTTTGCTTCGCGACGCCGAGGAGCCCGAACTGGCCGAACCGGGCCAGATCGACGGCCGCGAGTGTTATCGGGTGCATTTGAAGCGGTCCGACGGCACGGCCACCTTCTGGGTCGAACAAGATACGTTCCTTTTGCGGCGCCTTGTGCTGCCGACCGACGGCATTCGCCAGGCCATCAGCCAGCAACATCCGGTCGATCACGTTTCGGTCGTAGCCGAGTTCCCCGGCG
>CAYMQL010000727.1:0-1511 GCA_964392255.1 uncultured Planctomycetaceae bacterium
CGGCGGCCGTCCATTGGGTCGACGCCCAGTGGCAATTCCCGCCGCCGGCAATCACTCCGGCCGGCACCAAGCCCGTGTTCTCCACTACGGTGCTGCACCAGTCGCCCCATTCGCCCGGCGAGCGGTGGATCGTGCGTTACGAAATCGTCGAGGGGCCGCCGGCCGGTTTTATGCCCGACGGCGCGACGACCATCGAAGTGCCGACCGATTCCACCGGCCAAGCCAGCGTCGAAATCTTCGAGAAAGAGCCGAGGCACGGCGTCAATAAAATCGCCATCCAAGTCATCCGCCCCGCCGACCTGCCCGGGGCCAACGGGCGGCGGTTGGTCGTCGGCTCGGGCACAACCACGAAAACCTGGACCGGGGCCCAGCTTAGCCTCGACGTCACCGGACCCGCGCAAGCCTCCGTCGGCCAAGAGGCGACCTTCCAAATCACGATCCGCAATCTCGGCTCGCAGCCGGTCACGGGTCTGCGCCTTCGCGATCGGCTCGATCCGGGCCTAAAACATCCGGCCGCAAACGCCCAAAACGTCATCGAACGCTTCCCCGAGGACATGGCGGCCGGAACCTCGCGCGTAATCAACGTAACGCTAACCCCGACCCAGCCCGGCCAGTTGTGCCACAGCGTCGAAATCTCCGGCGCAAACCTCGCCGCCGTAAGCAAACAAGTCTGCCTAACGGTCGCGGGCGCGGAAAGGCAACAGGCTGCTCCGGGGTCGGCTCTGCCTTCGTTGAGCGTCAAAAAATCCGGCCCGACGCTGCCGCTTGCCGTCGGCGAAATCGCACGATTCACCATCGACGTAACAAACACGGGCGCCTCGCCTCTTACGAACGTGAAAGTCGTCGATCGCTACGATCCCGCCCTGATTCCCGAGATGGCCACCGGCGGATATCAAGTGGAAGACGGCGCGCTGGCGTGGACCATTCGCAGTTTGCCGCCCGGCAAGTCGCCCGTGCGAATCGAGGTCCACTGCAAATGCGATGCGGCGGCGGCCAATACGTGCAATCGGGCCATCGTCACCTCGTCCGAAGGCGCAAAGGCCGAGGGCGAAGCGTGCCTCGAAATTCGCGCGGCCCCGACCTCGCCGCCCGAATCGCAACCGAAAGAAGAGCCGGCCGCACAGACGGGCGACGATCTCTCGATCAGAGTCGTCGGACTGGGCCAACCCGTCGCCGTCGGCCGCCAGATGACCTATGTGATCGACGTCAGCAACAAAGCAACCTCGCCCTACCAAAACCTCGCCCTGACGGCCGCCGTGCCCGAAGGCATGATGCCCGTCCCCATGGGAACCACCGGCCCGGGCGCGACGCAAATGTCGATCGACGGCCAAACCGTTCGCTTCCAGCCGGTCGTTCAAATCGCGCCTGGCGAGTCGCTCCAATATCGCATCCGCGTCTTGGCCAAACAGGCCGGCCCATGCCGCTTCGAGGCCCAGATCGAGGCCGCCGGTCTCGAGCAGCCCACCAAACAAGAAGTGACGACCGAGGTTTTTTAGAGTGGAGAGTGGAGA